>DATHSP010000001.1:0-3715 GCA_035464075.1 Thermoleophilia bacterium
GACGACGGGGCGCCGCGTCCCCCTGACGCCGGAAGACCGCCGCATCATGGAGCTGCTCAGGGCCGACGGACGCTGTTCCTACCGTCGCATCGCCCTGGCGACAGGCCTCTCGGAGTCGGCCGTGCGACACAGGGTCACCCGCATGGTCAACCATGGGGTCTTCAGAGTCACGATCGTCACCGACCCCGTGGCGATGGGCTGTCTGGCCGCCCGCGTCCACGTACGGGTCAGGGGCCGCGCCGCCGCGGAGGTCGCGCACGAACTGGCGGCCGTACCCGCCGCCGACTTCGTGGCGCTCGTCACCGGCAGAGACAGCGTGATCGTCGACCTCGTCTGTGACGATCACGACCACCTGGTGCGCAGCTTCGACAGCTTCCGCAAGATCGAGGGCGTCCTCGACCTCGACCTCCAACTCATCCTGCGCGTCGTCAAAGACAACCTCGAGTGGTGACTGCCGCTCCCGCTGCGCGTGACCGCTCGCGCGGCGTCCTGAGCGAGTCACTGGCGGGCGCCTCAGCGGAGCGCGCGGCGCAGGCCGCAGAGCGGCGCGTGGCGCAGGCCGCGGAGCGGCGCGTGGCGCAGGCCGCGGACGCGCGACGTCGGTCGGGGTAGATGAGGCCCCGTGCTCCATGGTGAGAGCTCGGTCGCCACATCGGCCCGCAGATGCGACGGTTTCGGTCGTTTGCGCGGCGGTGCGCGGCGACTTCCGTCGTTTGGGCAGTTGACGTTCGCGCTTTCGCTGACTGCCCGGGAGGGCACCCCTGCCCCGCCCGTGCCGCCGCCCGTCAGTCGGGGGCCACGCCGGTAGACGACGGAGTCCTGAGCGACCGCGGCGACCCACGGCGGCGGCGGTCGCGGTCAGCGGCGGCGGCGGTCGCGCGGGCGGGCCGCGCAGTACGCGTCGAAGACGCGTCCCGCGGCGCGGCGCGCGACGCCCCGCGGCCGGCCATGCTCCTGGCGGCGATCCCCGGTCTCCATGAGCCACGACATGCTCTGCACCATCGGCCAGCGCAACGGCTCAGGGGGCACCTGTGTGAGCGGCGGGCCGACGACCGGCAGCTCGGCCCACTCGTCGTCGGCCCCGAGCACGAGGGAGGTGAGCGTCTTCCCGCCCACCTTGGTGGGCGTGAGGCCGTGCCCGGAGAAGCCGAGTCCGGCGTGCAGGTTGCCGGAGGGCGCCGTGTAGAAGAAGGGCACGCCGGGGCGAGCGATGTCCATCGGCCCGCTCCAGGCGGCGTCGAAGCGCACACCCTCGAGCTGCGGGAACAGCCAGAACAGCTCGCCGGCGGCCACCTCGGCGAGGCGCTGCGAGGTGAGCGCGCGACCTCCGATGCGGCTACCGTAGACCAGCCCCAGGCCGCCGCCGCCGATGGCGATGCGGTCGTCGTCGGTGCGCCGCAGGTAGAGGATCATCTCGCGCGAGTCGGCGATGCCGGTGTGCGTGGTCCAGCCGATCTCGGCGAGACGCTCGGGGATCGCCTCCGTCACGACCATGTAGTCGACGGCGACGGCGAAGGCACGGCGCCAGTGGCGATCGGCGGCCGCCCAAGCGCCGGTCGTCACGACGACGTGACCGGCGCGCACGCGGCCGCCCGGCGTGACGACCTCGGCCGGGTGGCCGGCGCGCAGCTCTCGCATGGGCGTGCCCTCGTGGATGCGCACGCCCCTCTCGAGCAGGACGCGCCGGAGCTCGCGAGCGAGCTTCGCCGGCTGCACCGTGGCGAGGTCGGGCGTGAAGACGCCGCCACGGCACTGCGGCGAGTCGGCGACGCGCCGCGCCCCGGCGGCGTCGACCGGCCGGAGCCGGTCGGCGAGCCCGTGCCTCGCCAGGATCGCCTGGCCGTCGGCGTCGGGCTCCGGCTGCCAGTCACCGGCGCGCGCGTACAGGATGCCCTCGTGGTGGAAGTCGATCGCGGCGTCGTGGCGTGCGACCCAGTCGCCGAGCTCGCCGACCTGGTCGGCGAGCAGCTCGGCGTAGCGCACGCCCGCGTCCTCACCGAAGAAGTGGCAGAGTGAGGCGAGCATGTGCCACGAGCACGAGAAGAAGCCGCCGTTCGCGCCGCTGCCGCCGGCGCCGCAGACGTCGGCCTCGAGGAGGACGAGGCCGAGCTCCGGCGCGCGCTCGGTGAGCTCGTACGCCGTCCAGAGGCCGGCGAACCCGCCGCCGACGATGCAGACGTCGGCGGCCGTGTCGCCGGCCAGCGCCGGGCACGGCGCCCCCGGGTCGGCGGCGAGCGCCTCGCTCAGCCACCAGCTCCGCTCGCCGACCGGCGGCACACGCAGATCCGTGGTCGCGGTGTGCCTACTCAAGCCCTCCCCCGTCACCATCGGTCGCCCCTCCCCGTCGTCATCGGCTGTGTCGCCCCGGCCACCGCCGCCGAAGTCACCGCCACCCCGGCCGCCGCCCTGAGGCTCAGCGCCGCCGGCGCAGGAGCAGGAGCGGCGTGCCGTCGCGGTCGAGCTCGCCGGCGGCGGCGAAGTCGAGCTTCTCGAGCACCCGCAGGGCGCCTGCGTTGCCGGGCCGTACGAGGGCGGCGACGCTCTCGCGGTCGAGTGAGGTGAGCGCCAGACCCGTGAGCGCCCTGGCGATCTCGGTCGCGTAGCCGCATCCCCGGGCACCGGGCGCGACGGCGAACTCGAGCTCGACGACGCGCTTCTCGGCGAACGCCGCGGTGACGTCATCGCCGGCGTCGACGAGGCCGGCGCGGCCGACGAAGAGCCGTGCGGCGCCGGCTTCTCCCGCCGCGCCCCCGGCACCGCCGGCGTTCGCCGCCTCCGGGACCGCGCCCCCGGCCTCGGCCGCCTCCGGGACCGCGCCCCCGGCCTCGGCCGCCTCCGTGACCGCGCCGCCGACGACGGCATCGTCGCTCGACCGCGCGTGCTTCTCGTACAAGGCGAAGAGCCCGTACCCGTACATGTGCCAGTGCGGCGCGACGACCGCCGTCACCCACTCGCTCAGGCCGTCGCTCGTCGCGGGGTCGCCGATCCACTCCGCGACGGCCGGGTCGGCGTGCAGGCGCTCGAGGTCGGCGAGGTGCCGCTCGGCGACGCGCTGCGCCAGCAAGCGCGCGGTGCGGAAGACCTCCGGCAGGGCGCGGATCACTCCGCGGCCTTCTCGCAGCTCGCCTGGTCCACGCACCGCTGGATCGGGCTCGCCTGCTCGGGCAGCACGCGCGTGCGCACCTCGTCGGCGATCGCGCCGACGATGCAGTCGAGCGCCGCGTCGCCGCGGTCTTTGCCGCGCTGGCGCACGCTCACGGTGTGCTCGGCCTGCTCGCGGTCGCCGACCACGAGCACGTAGGGCACCTTCTGGAGCTGTGTCTCGCGGATGCGCTTGCCGAGCGACTCGGGGCGGTCGTCGACCTCGACCCAGAGCTCGACGCCGACCTGGCGCGCGGCCGCGATCGAGGCCACGCGCACGGCGTGCGCGTAGGTCGCGTGCCGGTCGGAGATCGGCACGACCACGACCTGGGTCGGCGCCAGCCAGGTCGGCAGGTTGCCGCCGTAGTGCTCGAGCAGGATGCCCATGAAGCGCTCGATGCTGCCCAGAAGGGCGCGGTGGATCATGACCGGTCGATGCTCTTCGTTGTCGGCCCCCGTGTAGCTGATGTCGAGGCGCTCCGGCATGGCGAAGTCGACCTGGATCGTGCCGCACTGCCAGGTCCTCCCCATGACGTCCCTGATGTGGAAGTCGATCTTGGGGCCGTAGAAGGCG
>DATHSP010000002.1:0-31702 GCA_035464075.1 Thermoleophilia bacterium
ATCGCACGCCCCGCCCCTCGCCCTTCCGTCCGCCGCGAGCAGGTGCCGGAGCGCCGGCCGCAGTCAGCCGCCGGCGGGCTCGCGCCGCGCGGCCAGCGGCACGAAGCGCACGCTGAGACCCGCGGGGAGCTTCTCGACCACGGCGACCGTGGGCCCGTCGTCCTCCTCCTCGGGGGAGCTGGCGGTGCCCGGGTTCAGGTGGAGCACGCCGTCGATCCACACGGCCGAAGGCACGTGCTCGTGGCCCGCGACCACGAGGTCGAGGTCGTCGAGCGAGAGCTTGCCGCGCGCGATGCGCTTCTGCAGACGCTTGGGCTTGTGACCGACGACGAAGCGGATGCCGTCGACCTCGCCCGCCACCTGGCGCGGCAGGTCGCCGACGACGTCGAGCCGGTCGAGGTTGCCCGCCACCGCGGTGACGGGCGCGACCGTCTCGAGCTCGCTCAGGATCGCCGGGTCCATGACGTCGCCGGCGTGGATGATGTGGCGGACGCCGGCGAACACCTCGAGCACCTGCGGGTCGAGGTAGCCGTGCGTGTCGGAGATGACGCCGATGCGCACGGTGGCGGCGCGTCGAGGACGTCGGGCGGGGCGGCCGGCCTGCGAAGGCTCGGATGGCCGAGACGATGCGTCGGCCGGGGACGGTTCGGCGGCCTCGGCAGGTGCGACCGGCGCCTCCGGCTTCTCCGGGTGCTTGGGTTTCGCGGCCTTCGCGGCCTCACGCTTCCTGGACTCGCTCTTCTTGACCATGACGACCCTCCGGCGCTGGGACGCTCATGGTACACCTTGGACGTGAGCGGGCCTTGCGTCCAGGCCGAATCGGCCACGATCACGATCTCGTCCGAGTGGCGACGGACAGGGGGGCCATCCGGTGACCACTCGAGTGCGCGGTGTGGGGGCGATGGGCGGGCGCCTTCGTCGCCGGCGCCCGCCCATCGCCCTCCGCCTCGTCGTCTACCCCCCGTCGTGTGCGCGCTGCAGTGCGGCGATGTCGAACTTGGTCATCTTGAGGAACGCCTGCGTGACGCGCGCCAGCGCCTCGGGGTCCTTCTCGTCCATCATCTCGTCCAGGGCCGCCGGGACGACCTGCCACGAGAGGCCGTACTTGTCCTTCAGCCAACCGCACTGGCCCTCCTGCCCGCCGTCGGCGGTCAGCTTCTCCCAGTAGTAGTCGATCTCTTCCTGCGCCTCGCACTTCACGATGAACGAGATCGACTCGTTGAACTTGAACAGCGGCCCCGCGCTGATGGCCATGAACTCTTGGCCCAGGAGCTCGAAGCTCACGGTGTCAACGGTCCCCGACGGGGTGTCGTGGATCGTCGTGACGCTGGTGATACGTGAGTCCTTGAAGATGGAGGTGTAGAACTCGGCCGCCTCCCTGGCCTCCTTGTCGAACCAGAGGTGCGGCACGATCGTCTGTTTGATCGATGCCATGACGTCTCTCCCTGTGCGTGCACGGTCTTACCGCGCACTTGCCCCGGGTGCCTGTCGGGCAGTCCCGTTCCGCTCGGGACGATCGCTTGGGCTCGCCTCGCGTCAGTCTGACGTGACGGCCGGCGCTTCTCGCGCCGCCGGTCTCGCACCTTCGCAACGAGACAGCCGGCGCGAATCGGGCTAGGGTGTCGCCGGATGATGTGGCGTCGACGCGGAGGGGCGGGAGTGGAGGCACAGGCGGAGGCGGCGACGGGCCGGCGTGTGCTCGTAGCCTACGCGACGAAGTACGGGTCCACGGCCAAGGTGGCGGAGACCGTGGCCGAGGAGCTGCGCGCGGCCGGCTGTGAGGCCGAGGCGCAGAGCGTGGGCGACGCTGGGTCGACAGCGGAGTTCGACGCTGTCGTGGTCGGCGGCCCGATGATCCTCGGCTGGCACAAGGAGGCGGTGAGGTTCGTGAAGGCACGGCGCGACGTGCTGGCCGCCGTGCCGGTCGCCTACTTCATCACCGCCGCCTCGCTGACCGACGACGGGGCGGACGCCGTCGACGGCGTCCCCATCATGAAGGACTCCTGGCTGGCCAGAGCGCCGTCACGGCCGGAGAAGCTGAGCTACCGCCAGCGCTACGCCCTGCCGTCGCACTACCTGGGCGACGTGCTCGAGGCGACGGTGCCGGTGCGGCCGCGCCAGGCGGCGTTCTTCGGCGGCGCCCTCGACCTCACGAAGATGAACCTCTTCGAGAAGCTCTTCGTGATGCTGGTCATCGGGGCGACGCCCGGCGACGGCCGCCACTGGGACGCGGTGCGCGAGTGGGCGCGCGGACTGCCGGCGGTGCTCTTCGGGGACGCCGCGGACGCGGCGCCCTGAGCCCCGCGGCCTGCGACGTCCTGCGGGCCGCGTCCCGGGACCGCCGCGGCCCGACGCGTTCAGCTCGGCCGCGCCACGGGAGTCACTCCGGCAGCGGTTCCGTGTCCCAGCCCGACGGCTCGAACGCGGCGCCGACCTCGGCGCCGACGACGAACATGACGGTGCCCGGCTCCTTGGCCACGACGCCGCGCACGGTGGCCGGGTCGGGCACCCAGAGGAAGCTGCCGGCCGGCGCGTCGAGCTCCTCGCCGTCCACGCGGTAGGTCGCGTGCCCGCAGACGATGAGGAAGAGCTCCTCATGGTTCGCCTTCGTCTCGTCGTGGTCGTGGGTGAGGATGTCGCCGGCGTGGGTGGCCCGTGACAGGTTGGTGCCGAAGGAGGCGATGTCGAAAAAGCGCCGGACGGGCTTCCATTCGGTGCCCGGCGAGTAGCCCTCTTCGAAGGGGATCTCGTCGATGTGCGCCACTCTCCAGGCTGCGCCCTTCTGCTCAGTACCCACGTCCGCCTCCTCGCCGCTTCTGACCGTGCCGGTGGAGTGTAGCAGCGCGGTCGCCGTCTCGGGTGCGGTCGCCGTCGCGGGTGCGGTCGCCGTCTCGGATGCAGTCGGCGTGTCAGGTGCGGTCGCCTTCGGCGGTGCCGTCGCAGTCGCGGCCGTGTCGAGCAGCATGAGGACGCCCTGGTCGCCCTCGCCGCCGCGCTCGAAGCCGGAGGCGCCGTAGAAGGCCTCGGCGTCGGGGTTGTCGGCGAGCAACCAGACCAGCGGGACCCCTGCGCCCCCCATCCAGTCGAGCATCTCCTGGATGAGCGCCGTGCCGACCCCGCGCCGGCGATCGCCGGCGCGGACGCCGATGGCGTACAGCAGCAGCTCGCGTCCTTCGCCTGACGGCAGCCGCAGGAGGTGGCAGAGGATCTCGCCGACGATGCGCCCGTCCTCCTCGGCGACCCAGTGCAGGACCATCGGGTCGGCCAGGTACGCCGCAGCATCCTCGGGAGAGAGCGGGCCTTCTGGCGTGCTGCGTCCCGCGAGGTCGAAGTCGTCGGCCTGCTCGGCCAGCAGCGCCAGCACGGCCTCGTCGCCGGGGCCGAGGCGCCGGATCGCGAACGGCGGCGCGGGCACGTCACTCCCGGGGTCGTTTGGGCTGTCGGCTGTCTCCATGGGTCAGCTCTTCCCCGTCAAGGCAGGAGCGACTCGAGGAGGCCCTTGCGGCGCTTCCAATCCGGGACGAGGCGCTCGACGAGCGCCCAGAACTCGGGCCCGTGGTTGGGGTGCTCGAGGTGACAGAGCTCGTGGAGGATCACGTAGTCGATGCACTCCTCGGGGGCGCGGATCAGGTCGAGCCGCAGCGACATGTTGCCTCTGGGGGACAGACTGCCCCAGCGCGTGCGCATGTGCTTGAGCCGCAGCGTCGGCAGCCGGTGGCCGTCCGAGGGAAAGTACGCCCAGCACGCGTCCAGCCTGGCCGGCAGGTGACGGCGAGCGCGGCGAACGTACCACCCGTCCAGGAGGGTCTTGACGTGCGCCGCCGGGGCGTCGGAGCGGACCGCGACGCGCAAGGCGCCACCGGCCAGGCGCACGCTCTCGACGTCGCCCTGTTCGATCGCCAGTGGGTACGGCCGGCCGAGATAGAGGTGGGTCTCACCCTCCTCGTAGCGGAGCGGCGGGGTACGCGCTGCGGACGCAGCGAACTCGCGCTGCTTGCGCACGATCCAGTCGGCGCGACCGGCGACCGATCGCAGCACGTCCGCCTCGCGCGCGTGTCGCGGCGCCCGCACGACGACACTGCCGTCGCGGTGGACCGTGAAGCCGAGCGTCCTCCGGTCCGACCGGACGAGTTCGAACGAGATGGTCTCGTCGCCGTGGCGGACGCAGCGGGTGACGGTCGTAGCCGGGACTCTTCGCCGCACCCTGCGCACTCCCGTGACGCCGGGCCCGTCTTCAGTCGGCGACGGTCGGGCCGCCGAACGCGCGCACGCACTCGACGGCGCGCCGCCAGTCGTCGCGGCGGCGGACGACGTCGGTGGCGGGCCGCGGCTCGAAGCGCCGCGCGGCCCGCCACAGCCCGGCCACCTCGGCTTCGTCGCGCCACAGCCCCACGGCGAGGCCGGCGA
Organism: Thermoleophilia bacterium; assembly: GCA_035464075.1. Lineage (GTDB taxonomy): Bacteria > Actinomycetota > Thermoleophilia > UBA2241 > UBA2241 > UBA2241. Next base: position 4,408 of record DATHSP010000002.1, read on the forward strand.
GGTAGGCGGCGCCGAGCGCCGTGGACTCGGGCTGCGCAGCGCGCCGTACCGGCACACCGAGGAGGTCGGCCTGCGCCTGCAGCAGCAGGTCGGAGCCGCTGGCGCCGCCGTCGGCTCGCACTTCCAGGGGCTGGAGGTGCGAGCCCTCCTCGATGGCCGACACGAGGTCGGCGACCTGGAAGGCGATGCCCTCGAGTGCGGCGCGGGCGATGTGGGCCGCGGTCGTGCCGCGCGTCAGGCCGAAGATCGCGCCCCGCGCCTGCGGGTCCCAGTGCGGGGCGCCGAGGCCGGTGAGCGCGGGGACGAAGCACACGCCGGCGCTTGAGTCGACCGACTCGGCCAGGGCCCCTACCTCCTTGGCGCTCGCGATCAGCCCGAGGCCGTCGCGGAGCCACTGCACGACGGCGCCGCCGACGAAGACCGAGCCCTCGAGCGCGTACGTGCGCTGCCCCGCGCGCTGCAGGGCCACCGTGGTGACGAGCCCGTCCGGTGCCGCGACCGGGTCGTCGCCGACGTGGAGCAGGAGGAAGCAGCCGGTGCCGTACGTCACCTTCGTGAGGCCGGGCGCGGTGCACGCCTGGCCGAAGAGGGCGGCCTGCTGGTCGCCGGCGACGCCGGCGACGGGGATGGCCACCCCGAAGATGCCCGGGTCGGTCTCGGCGATCACGCCGCAGCTGTCGCGGACCTCCGGCAGCACCTCGCGCGGCGCGCCGAACAGCTCGAGCATCCCGTCGTCCCAGTCGCCGCGCCCGATGTCGTAGAGCAGCGTGCGCGAGGCGTTGGTCGCGTCGGTCATGTGGCTGCGACCGCCGGTCAGCTTCCAGATGAGCCAGGAGTCGACGGTGCCGAAGGCGAGCTCGCCCGCTCGCGCCCGGCGCATCCCGTCCGGGAGGGAGTCGAGGATCCAGCGGAGCTTGGTGGCCGAGAAGTAGGGGTCGAAGAGCAATCCAGTGGTGCGTCGCACGAGCGGCTCGTGCCCGGCGCGGCGCAGCTCGTCGCACGCCGCGGCGGTGCGCCGGTCCTGCCAGACGATCGCCGGCGCGACCGGCTCCCCGGTGGCTCGGTCCCAGACGATGGTCGTCTCGCGCTGGTTGGTGATGCCGATCGCGGCGATGCTCCCCACGCCGACGCCCGCCTGCGCCAGCGTCGCCCGTGCCGTGTCGCGCTGCGTCGCCCAGATCTCGTTCGGGTCCTGCTCGACCCACCCCGGCTGCGGGTAGTGCTGCGTCAGCTCCTGCTGGGCGGAGGCGACGATCGCGCCCTCGCGGTCGATGAGCACTGCGCGTGAGCTGGTCGTGCCCTGGTCGAGGGCGAGGATGAGGTCGGCGTCAGTCACGGCCCGTATCCTACGTCGCCGGCGCGCCCGCGGGCCATTCGCCGCGGGAGAGCAGCCTCTCGGCAGTGGCCGCACACTCGGGATGGCCGATGCTCTCGCGCCGCGAGCGGACCGTGCAGTAGACGCCGTCGCCGTTCCCGCGCTGCGGGGTACAGAGTGCGCATGACGACCTACGTCGCCCTGCTGAGAGCCGTGAACGTCGGCGGCCGCACGCTGCCGATGGCGGACGTGCGGCGCAGCCTCGAGGGCCTGGGGCTGCGGCACGTGCGGACCTACCTGCAGAGCGGCAACGTCGTGTTCGAGGCGGGCGGCGCTGCGGCAGACGAGGACTCCGTCGCCCCGGCAGCGAGGCTCGCCGCCGGGCTCGAGGTGCGCATCGAGCGCGATCTCGGGCCCCGCGTCGCCGTACTCGTACTGACCGGCGACGAGCTGGCCGCGATCCACGGTACGAACCCATTCCTCTCCGAGCCCGGCGTCGACGAAGGCTCGCTCCACGCGACGTTCCTCTTGACGCCGGCCGGCGGGGACGACTTCGGCGAGGCGACCGCGGCGGCCTACAGCGCGGTCTACGAGGCTGCCCTCCGGGGGCTGCAGCTGCCGGCCGTGGAGGGCGAGCGCGCGGTCTTCGTCGGCTCGCCCCCGCTCGCCACACCCGTCCTCTATCTCCATCTGCCGCACGGCTACGGCCGCAGCAAGCTGACGAACGCGTACTTCGAGCGTAAGCTCGGTACCGGCGCCACGACCAGGAACTGGCGAACGGTGACGGCGCTCGCGGCGCTGAGTGCGCCGGGGGCGGGCGCTCTGTCTGACGAAGACGACGGGGGGACCTCATGAGCGAAGAAGTGGTGCGCGTGGAGCACGACGTCGCCGCGCAGCAGTACGAGGTGTACGTGGACGACCGGCGCGCCGGCCTCGCCGGGTATCGCGACGAGGACGGCCGCCGCGTCCTCACTCACACCGAGGTCGACCCCGAGTTCGGGGGCCGGGGTCTCGCCGGTCGGCTGGCGAAGCGGGCCCTCGACGATGCTCGCGAGGCTGGTTTGCACGTCGTGCCGCAGTGCTCCTACATGGCGAAGTACGTCGAGCGGCACGCGGAGTACGCCGACCTCGTGAAGTAGGCCGGAGTCTCAGGCAAGGGCCGGCTCCTTCGTCCGCGACGCGGCCGTGGTCGTCGGCCGCGCTCACATCGGGCTTCGCGCCGCCGCCGCGAGCTTCGTCGCGCCGCCGAGGGTATGGCCCCCGCGCCGCGGGCTTCACCGCGCCGCGCCTCTCCGGCGGACTTCAGCCCTGTGGCTCCGCCTCCGGCGCGACCGTCTCCGGCGACGACGCCGCCCACGAGATCGCCTCGGCCAGGGTCGGGTGCACGGCTCGCGCGCGCTGCAGGTCGGCGACCGTGGCTCCGGCCTGGACGGCGATCGAGAGCGCGTAGATGAGCTCGCCCGCCGACGGTCCGGCGAGGTGGCCGCCGACGAGCCGGTCGTCGCCGTCGAAGAGGAGCTTGACGAGTCCTTGCCGCTCGTCGCGGATGATGGCCTGGGCCGTGTACTCGAAGCCGCCGCGGGCGACCTTGTACGGGGCGCCGCGCGCGGCGAGCTCCGACTCGAGCAGGCCGACGCGTGCCACCTCGGGGACGGTGAAACAGGTCGACGGGATCACCGGGGGAGGAGTGTCGTCACTCAGGCCGGCGCCGTGCCGGTCGCCCGAGGGTCGCCCGCTGAGGATGTCCTCCGCGACCCGGCGACCCTCGTGGCCGGCCACAGGGGTCAGCTGGATGCCCCCCGCCGCGTCGCCGGCGAACCAGACGCGGGGGTTGCTCGTACTGCGCAGGTCCTCGTCGAGGAGCGGGCGGCCGCGGTCGTCGACCTCGACCCCGCCGGCGGCGAGGTCGAGGTCGCCCAGATCCGGCCGCCTCCCGGTGGCGGCGAGCGCGCGTTCCGTCGCGAAGGCGCGCTCGCGGCCCTCGCCGTCGACGGTGACGACGGTGAGCGCCCCCCGCGCGCCGCGGACCTCGCGCACCTCGGTACGGAAACGGACGTCGGCCCCGCGGGCGCGCAGGCCGTCGACGACGAACGCCGCGCACTCGGGGTCGAAGCCCGTCAACACGCGCTCTCCGCGCACGAGTACGCGCACCTCGGTGCCGAAGGCGGCGTAGATCGCGGCCATCTCCATGGCGACGTACCCGCCGCCGACGACGACGAGGGCCGCCGGCAGCTCGTCGTAGAAGAGGGCGTCGTCGCTCGTGTCCATGAGCTCCCCGCCGGGGAGCGGCGGGATGACGGGGCGCGCGCCGGTGGCGACCAGGATGTGCTCGGCGCGCCGCACCTCGCCTCCGATCTCGACGGCGTCCGGCGCGGTGAAGCGCGCCGCGCCGTGTACGACCTCGACGCCGGCGTCGCGCAGGATGCCCTCCTGGTCGCCGGCGTACGTGCGCATCACCTCAACCTGCCGCTCGCGTGTGCGGCCCCAGTCGGGGTCCTTCGGGGCCGTCGCGTGACTTCCCTGGCGGCCGGTGGTCTCGCGCGCCCCATCCGCGGCCACGATGCTCACGATGGCGGTATCGCGGACCTGGTGGAGCACGCGCCCCGCGGCGTACAGCGCCTTCTTGGGGACGCACCCGCGCCAGAGACAGGTTCCGCCGGCGATGTCGCGCTCGGCGAGAACGACGGAGCGGCCGGCCCGGCCGAGCGCGCGCGCCGCCTGGCTGCCGGCCGTGCCGGCGCCGATCACGATGATGGGGTGCTCGTCCACGGCGGCCTCCTCGGGTCACGCGCTGTGTACCCGTGGCGGCGGCTTCTCAGCGCTGCGCCCCGCCGGACTCGGCTCGAGATCCGAATCGACGTCTGCCCGGGGCGCGGTCGCCGAGCAGACGTTCGCCGTCGTGTCAGCTCTTCTTGCCGGTGTCGTCGAGGACGTCCTGCGCGGTCTCGGCCGCGTGTGAGACGGCGTCGACGATGCGCTTCGCCGCCTCCTCGGCCTTCGTGCGCCGTCTGGTCGGCTGCGTCCTCGCGGCCGACGCCTCACCGCCCCCGGCCTTGGGTCTCGGGGCCGAGCCGCGTGGCGCCGCCGACGCTCCGGCGACGCCGGCAGCGGGCCGCTCGACCGACGACGCGGTCGTCGTGTCGGCGACGGCCTCCGCGGCCGCGGCGACCGCCCGGGCGGCGCCGGAAGCGGCCTGTGCCGCCTCGGCCGCTGCGACCTGCGCGGCCTCTGCCGCCGCCGCCGCGACCTGGTCCACGGCGGCGGCAGAGGCCTGGATCCCTTGTGCGTCCGGCGGGCCGGCAGCGCCGCGGTCTCCGTCGGCCGCCCGGCCTGCCGGCGCCCCGGGCTCCGTGACCGATGCCGGCGACTCAGCCAGCAACTGCTCCTTGATGGACTCGACGAGAGCCGAGTGCGCGTCGCTCTCGCCCGCGGCCGCGGAGACGCTGATCCCGAGCTTCTCGGCGCTGGTCAGCGTCATCAGCAGGCCGAGCAGGCCGCTGAACGCGTCGCTCCTAGCGCCATCGCCGCCATCGCCGAGCGAGATCACCGTGCTGGGGACCAGCGGCACGCCCGACTTCTCGATGGCGTCGGCGATGCGCGCCATCACGTCCTGGGCGACCTGGAAGCCGGGGCCGCCGTAGGCCTTCACCTGCTCGTTGACGGCGATCGCCTTGCCGATGCCGATCCGGGCCTCGGCCGCGCCCTGCGCCTCGGCCGTCACCTGGATGCGCCGTGCGTCGGCGCCGGCGAGGGTGGTGATCTTTTGCGCCTCCTGCACCGCCTTGACGGCGTCGGCGCGGCCGACGTTCTCCTGGATCGAGATCTGGATCGCGCTCTCCGTGAGGTGGGTCTGCTGCGCCGCGGTCGCCTTGGACTGGTTCAGCTCCCGCTCCTTGTCGGCGGCGTACTGCTGGCGCTCGTAGGTGATGACCTGCTCGTCGGCGATCTGGCGGTCGCGCAGCTGCGAGAGGATCTGGTCGATCTTGTCGTCGCCCTGCATGGCGCGCGGCGTGCCGATGAGCACCTCTTCGAGACGCAGGTTGTAGCGCGAGAACTTCTCGCGCATCTGCGCGGTCGACTCCTCCTGGATCTCGGCGCGCCGCTGGATCAGCTCGATCAGGGTCATCTTCTGGCCGACGTTCTTGAAGTAGGAGGCGACCATCGGGTCGAGGGTCTGCTCGACGAGCCGCCTGATGTTGCCGAAGCGCTGGATCACCAGCGGCGCTTCGCGATAGGGGATCTGGATGACGACCGAGAGCGGCAGCGTGGGCTCGAAGGCGTCCTTGGTGATGAGCTCGATCTCGGAAAGGTTCGAGTCGAAGCCGTGCGACCCCGCTTCGCTGTGCATCCACTTGAGGACGAAGTTGGTGACCGGGACCTTCTCGACGCGTCCGGCGTAGGTGTTGAAGGCGTACTTGCCCGGCATGAGCGGGTCCTTCCAGACGCCGCGCTTGCCGATGTCGACGAGCTCACCGTGGCGGAAGTCGTCGCCGCTCTCGTCCTCCCCCTTCTCGCCGAAGTACGAGACCACGACGCCAGTCCAGCCGATCTCGATCTCGGTCTTGGGGATGAACTCGACCGTGGCGAAGAGCCGGTTGACGAAGTAGGTGCCGTCGGTGAGCACCTGGTACTGCTTGCCGCGCATGCCGCCCGCGGCGAGGAAGCGCTCGGGGTCCTGGAAGTTGTTGTGGTAGGTGTCGGGATCGTCCGGGTCGGTGCCGACGAGGGGGGCGATGATCTCTCCCTGCGGAAGCCCCGGGCCGTCGTGGACGGTGACGATGGCGACGACGTCGCCGCTCTCCTCGGCGGTGATCGGGTCGGGCATCGTCGCGCCGCCGCCGTCGCCCAGCGCCTGCTTGGCGACGTGCGCCGCAGTCTTGATGATCTGCTCGGTCACCGAGCTCTCGGTGCCCACGATGACCGGCTTGAAGGCGTCGAGCTCGAGGAGCGCCGCGCTCATGCCGTCGATGACCTGGCGGTCGGACTCCTCGATGCGCATGTAGTAGATGCGGCTCTCTGTCAGGATGACGAAGTTGATCAGGTTGAAGGCGTAGGTGCCCTCGCGCAGGATCTGCCGCTGGGGACCGCGCTGGCCTCCGTTGGTGAGGAAGTAGCGCACGTCCTCGAACGAGTTGCCCGGCACCATGCGGCCCAGCGTCTGCTGCGGCCGCAGGGGCTCACCGTCGCGCGAGAAGACGTAGCCGATCTGGCCCTGCGGGATCGTGACGAGCGGCGCCTTGTGGATCTTGTACTGGAGGCGGCTGCGGAAGTGGACACCGCCGCGGAGGACGTCCGGCTGGTAGCCCGCCTCGCCGTTGAGGGCAAGGATGGCTTTGTCGAGAGATCCCTTGGAGGACCACTTCTTCTCGACGAGGCCGACACGGTCGGGCCGGATGATCCTGATGCCGACGATCCAGTAGAGCAGGATCACCAGTCCGACGACGACGATGGCGACATCGATGAGGATCGCGACCACGGCCCCTCCCGGTCCGAGTGCAGGATGCGGCCGCGCGCGTACCCCCCGGCCACACGTGGCCCGATAGTACCACGAGGCTCGCGGGAGGCTATGCCGCGGCCGCGGGTGTGGCATAGTGAGCGGCGGTGCCGGCAGCGGCAGCGGACCGGGAGTTGCGCCGGCGGCGGGGGCGCCCCGCCGCCCGGCTGCCACAGACGACCGTCAGGGGGACGATGCGGAGACTGCTCGTGATGCTGTTCTGGCGCGGCCGCGAGCCGGGCCCGTGGGCCGACCGTCTCTACCTCATCATCGTCGGCACGGCGATCATGTTCGTCTTCGTGCGGCTTGCCCTCCTGCTCCAGGGCGTCTGGCCGCTGCGCCTGCCTTTCGGGCTCTGAGCGCGCGTGGCGACGACGCGCGCCGCGGTCGATCACGTGATCCCGGGGCGCCGCGAGCTTCCCGGCTCGACGGGACCCCGACGCCCACTCACCTGCTGGCGGTCCGTCCGCCCGTGACGTACGGTCAGACGCGAGACGTTCACCCCGGGTGGCGACCGTGCCGGCGAGGTCACGCACGTCGGGCGGCCTGAGGCCGCACGTGCTGCCCGGCGTGGGCGCAGGACCGGAAGGAGGACGCATGATCCGTGAACTCGGCGAGCGGGTCCGCGACGGGCGCCTGTCGGCAGTCGCCTTGGCCGAGCGGGCGCTGTCGCAGATCGAGCGCCATGACGGCAAGATCAACGCGGTCGTGAAGCTGCGCGCGGAGGAGGCGCTCGCGGAGGCGCGCGCCCTCGATGGGCGCGCGCGCCGGGGCGAGCGCCTCGGCCCTCTTGCCGGCGTCCCCTTCCTCGTCAAGGAGACCAGCGACCTCGCCGGGCTGTCGACCACCGAGGGCTCGCTCGTGCTCGCCGACGCGCCGCCGGCGACCCGCGACGACATGGTCGTCGGGCGGCTCCGGGCCGCCGGCGCGATCGCCGTCGGCAAGACGAACATCCCCGAGTTCTGCTTCGAGGGGTTCACCGCCAACCGTCTCTTCGGGGCGACGCACAACCCGTGGGCCCTCGAGTGGTCGCCCGGCGGCTCGAGCGGCGGCTCCGCCGCCGCCATGGCCGCCGGCATGATCCCCTTCGCCACGGCCACCGACGGCGGCGGCTCGGTGCGCATCCCCGCCGCGTACTGCGGCCTCTACGGCCTCAAGCCGACCAACGGCGTCATCGCCCGCGACCCCATCCCGGGCTGGATCGACTTCTCCACCCACGGCCCCATGGGTGTGGAGCCCGACGACGTGCGGCTGCTGCTGGCGGTGATGGCCGGGCCGGCGGCCGGCGACCCGACGGCGCTGCCCGCGCCGCCGGCGATCGCCGCCCGCACGAGGGCTCGGCCCTCGCGCGTCGTCGCCGCGCCGCGGCTCGTGGAGTGGGGCCCGCTGCCGAGCGCCATCGCCGACCTCTTCGCCGCCGCCGTCGAGCGGTTCGAGCGCGGCCTCGGCCTCTCCGTCGAGCCCATCGCCGCCGCGGAGGTGCTGGCCGCCGCCCACGTCGGCGACGGCAACGCCGACGACGACTGGGCGACGATCGCGACCTGCGAGCAGGCCCACCAGTTCGGCAGGGAGTGGATCGAGCGCGAGGGTGACCGGCTGCACCCGGCCTTCCGCGCCGCGATGAAGCACGGCCTCAAGATCACGCTCGAGGAGTACCTCGCGGGGCGCCGCCGCCGCTTCGCCTACGTGCGCGCGCTCGACGTGCTCTTGGGCACGGACACCGTCCTCGTCACCCCGACGATGCCGAGCGAAGGCTTCTACGCCAACGGAAGCCGCCCCGGCATCGAGGCGGAGCGCACCTCGGACGATGCCTACAACACCCAGGTCCAGAACCTGACCGGCCACCCGGCGCTGACCGTCCCCGCAGGCGTCGCGCCCAACGGCGTGCCGTTCGGCCTCCAGCTCACTGCGCCGCGCTTCAGGGACGACCTGCTCCTCGACCTGGGCGACGCCTGGGCCGAGGCCGGCGCCGCCGCAGGGGTCGCGCCGGCGCCGGGCTGCGAGGCGTTCTGGGAACTCTGAGCGGCGGGAATACGGAGAGCGATGTCGTTCCCTACCGTCGGAGGCGCGCGTGGCGCGCGAGGACCAGCCGAAGCTCGACCCTCGCACCGAGATCGGTCACGTGCATCTCAAGGTGGCCGACCTGGAGCGCGCTGTGGCCTTCTACCGCGACGTTCTCGGCTTCGATGTGACCGCACGGCTCGGAGGGCAGGCCGCCTTCCTCGCCGCCGGCGGCTACCACCACCACATCGGGCTGAACACGTGGGAGTCACGCGGCGGCGCCCCGCCGCCGCGTGACTCCACGGGCCTCTACCACGTCGCGATCCGTTACCCGACGCGGGCCGCGCTGGGGCGGGCCGTGCGGCGCCTGAGGGAGCACGGGCACCCCATCGACGGAGCCGCCGACCACGCGGTCAGCGAGGCCGTCTACCTCCGCGACCCGGAGGGCAATGGGATCGAGCTGTACTGGGACCGCCCCGAGCCGGAGTGGCCGCGCGCTGCGGACGGGCGCGTGCTGATGACGGTGGACCCGCTCGACCTGGAAGGCCTTCTGGCCGCCGCTGAGGCTGCCGACGCGTCCGGCTGATCGCCGCGGCGCCGGGCGCGGCGGCCGGTCACGACCGCCCTTCGTCCGCCGCCGCAGCCTGTTGCGCCCCTCCAGGTGTGCAGTACGATGGCGCCGCCGGCCGTCGCGGCCGGCCGGATTCGTCACGCGGGAGGCATATGGACGACGGCGTCCCACTGAGAGCGCTCGCCGCCGAGCTGGTCGGCATCTACCAGGACGCCCCGACCCTCGAGGACGAGGAGTACGCGGCCGAGGCGATCGACGACCTCCTCGACGCTCTCGACGACGACAGCGACGACGAGGCGCTGGTCGCGCTCCTCGACCTGCCGGCGACCGAGCTCACAGCTCCTCTGGTGGACGACGTCATCAGCATGCTCGCCGACACGGGGACGCGGGTCGTCGAGCGCTTGCTCGACGTCGCCCTGACGGGTCTCGAGCCGGCGGCCTCGCGCGCCCTCGACGCGCTTGACCGGATGGACGACCACGACAAGGCCGACGGTCTCTACGACGTTCTCACCGGCCGCGGTCCGGAGGACCTGCGGCGTACGGCGGCCGACGAGCTGGTGGCGCTTGGGCACGCCGGCACCTCGCGCCTGCAGGAAGCCTTCGACGACCCGTGGGCCGCCGAGATCGTGCAGGCCGCCGTCGAGGCGGCGGGCGGTCGGCGCGGGGCCGGCGTGCGCGACGCCGGTCGCGGTGCGAGCGCCGGCCCGATGGAATGGACGGCGGCCGATTACTCTGCGGCCGGCGTGGCCGGGGGCTCACCGGCGCCCCTGGTCGGCGGGTCGCTCGCGGCCGCCGACGCATCCGCAGCGGTGTCCGCCGACGAACCGCCGCCGTCGGCCGACGCGCCGCCGCCGACCGACGCGCCGCCGCCGACCGACGACTCGTGGGCTGCGCCCCCCGGCGAGTCGGCGGTGGGACCGGAGCGGCCTCTCGGCCCCGACGAGGACGTCCTCGAGGCCGAGTATCGCGCCTTCCTCGAGCGCTTCGAGCGCGAGTCTGGCGCCTGACGCTTCGGCCGCCGGCCGCCGCGCGCGCCTGGTCGTCGCCAATCGACATGGCGCGTGAGCGCCCGGACCCGCGCCTGCGGTACGATGGGCCGGCGCCGGAGCGCGCACGGACTCCATGGCGGGCACAGAGGACAGAACGGTCGCACGGCCCTACCTGCTGCCGCAGGGCGTGATCCTGCGCGCCATCGCCTACCTCATCGACTCCTTCCTCGTGGCGGCGGCGGCGTTCGCCCTCTTCACCATCGCCGGGGCCGAGGTGCCGGACCCGCCGAGCGTGCTCGACTGGACGGCGCTGAGCGAGTATCTGGCCACCGACTTCGGCTTCCGGCTGCAGCTCGCCGCCCAGGGGGGGCTCATCGTCTACGGGACGCTGGCCGAGGCGCTCTGGAGCCGCACGCTCGGCAAGTACGTCCTCGGTCTCGAGGTCGTACGCGCCGCCGACGGCGGCGCCTGTGGCTGGCGCGGCGCGATCGTGCGCAACGTACTGAAGCCCTTCGATCTCATCTTCGCCGGCATGCCGGGCGCCCTCGTGGTCATGGTGACGCGGCGGCGGCAGAGGCTCGGCGACATCGCCGGGGGGACGCTCGTGGTGCGCCGGCTGCCGGCGCTTCCGTCGTTTGCCGGCATGCCGATGCCGGGCGTGCTCAAGCGCTGTGAGGGCTGCGGGGGCCTGGTCGAGGCCGCCGGCGGCTGCCCGAGCTGCGCGCGGCCGCCGGCGGCCGCCGACGTCCCGCAGCCGATCGCGGCGATGATGGCCGTCGGACAGGCCGCCGCCGGGTTCAGCGCGGCGACGCAGGAGTTCCTCAGCGCCGAGGGCGAGTTCAGGCGGGCCTCGGCCGACGAGTACGAACGGCTGGAGGCCGGCGGGCCGGCTGAGACGGCCGACGTCGTGGCGTCTGAAGATGCGACGGCGCCCGCCGATGAGACCGCCGCCGCGGATGAGACCGACGCCGCGGATGGGACCGACGCCGCGGATGAGACCGACGCCGCGGATGAGACCGGAGCCGCCGGCGAGGCCGAGCCGGCCGACGACGACGAAGAGTACAGCGCCGAGTACACGGCGGCGTGGAGCGCCTTCCTCGAGAAGGCGCACACGCTCCACCGCCGCTACGCGCTGCTCGAGGAGGCGGCGCGCCAGGCGGGTCTCTCGGTCGAGCAGGCGGCGGGGATGCAGCCCGACCTCACCCGCGTGATCGATGAGCTCGCCGCCTACCTGGGGGCCGAGGACGACGAGGCGGTGTTCGCGGCGTTCAGCGCCCGGGCACTGGCGCCGCCGGCGTAAGGCGCCTCCAGGGCAGAGCGCGCGGCTCGTCCTCCGGCGCTCGCGCTCCATCGGGCGCCGGCCGCCACGGCCCGCAGCGCCCGAGGCGTACCGTCGCGGTTCCCCGGGCACCATGGACGTGTCGCCTGCCGTGCCATCAAGGAGTGACCCGTGACCGACGACACACACTCGACCCGCGCCGGGGCAGGACCCCCCGGGCCGACCACCTTCACCAAGGACGAGACCGAGCTTCGCGCCCGGCTCACGCCGCGCCAGTACGAGGTGACGCAGCGCGAGGGCACCGAGCCGGCCTTCGAGAACGAGTACTGGGACGAGCACCGCGACGGCCTGTACGTCGATGTCGTCTCCGGTCGACCGTTGTTCAGTTCGCAGGACAAGTACGACTCGGGGACGGGATGGCCGAGCTTCACCCGCCCCATAGACCCCTCCGCCGTCGTCACCCGGAGGGACTGGAAGCTCGTCCTCCCGCGCGTCGAAGTCCGCAGCGCGGTCGCGGATTCGCATCTCGGCCACGTCTTCAGCGACGGACCCGCGCCGACGGGCCAGCGCTACTGCATGAACTCCGCCGCCCTGCGCTTCATCCCGCGCGAAGATCTCGAGCGTGAGGGCTACGGGGAGTACCGGGCGCTGTTCGAGGACGACGACGAGGGCTGACGGCGCCTCCGGCCGGCCAGTGGCGGCTTAACCCGCTCTCGACCAAACGCAACGCCGCTTCACGGCGCGTTCACATCGAACGGGCAAGCTCCTCTTGCGCCCCACAATGGGGGGCATCAGAAGGCGGCGGCGGTCACCCCCCAGACCGCCGGGCCGGTCTCGAATGTCGGTGCGGCCCCACCGAGCACCGGCCGTCAGCGGGCCTCCTGTGCGGCCCGTTTGAGCCCGCCGAGCGGACAGCCGGGGCCGCCTCCGGGCGGCCCCGGCTTCATCCCCACCTTCCCCGCATCACCCACAACCGGCCTCCGCGGGGAGCCTGCCGTGACGTAAACGGTTTTCGCCGTCCTTACGCAAGGAACACGTCGATAGACGCCGGCGACGCCGGTCCTGAAGACGTGCACGGGAGGAGGTGGTCCCATGGTCACGCCCGGACGACCTGGACGCCCGAGCCACCGGACCGAAGAGGGTCATGCTCCCGGGCGCGCCGGCGCCGTGCTGCTCGTCGAGGACGGCGCGCTCGCTTCCGCGACGCTGGCGCGAGCGCTGGGGGCGAAGGGATTCTCCGCCGAGCGCGTGCGGGGGGCCGACGAGGGCGTCGCCGCGGCCCTGCGCGGGCCGTACGACCTCGTGCTCCTCGCCCTGACGGAGAGTTCGGGTATCGGTGCCTGTCGCGCGATCAGGGCGCGGGCGACCGTGCCGGTGATCGTCGTGAGCCCGGTCGACGACGAGGCCGAGCGCGTGGCTGGGCTGGAGGCGGGCGCGGACGACTACGTACGGTCGCCCTTCACCGCCCGCGAAGTCGTGGCGCGCGTCGACGCGGTCTTGCGCAGGACCTGCGGTCGTGCCCGGCGCGACCTCGTCCTTCAGGATATCGAGATCCACGTGGCCGAGCATGACGTCCTGGTCGCCGGCCGGCACGTCGAGCTCACGGCGCGCGAGTTCGAGGTGCTGCGCTACCTGGCCGAGCGCGCCGGCCAGGTCGTGACGCGACAGCGGCTGCTCGCCGACGTCTGGGGCATGGAGTTCCCCGGCGGGACGCGGACCGTGGACGTCCACATCGCCCAGGTACGACGCAAGCTCGGCCGCCCAGCTGCGATCCGTACCGTGCGCGGCGTCGGGTACAAGGCGTTGCACTTCCCTGGGCAGGCCGAGCGCGCCGCCGGCCGGCCGGCGGAAGCCGCGGCCGTCTGAGTCGCCCCCAGCGACGGCGCCCGCCACACGACGTCGTCGCGACGGCGCCCGTCGGTGGACGTTGTCGCGTCGGCGTCCGGCGACGGGCGCCGTCGCGAGCGCGCCATGGTAGGTTGACGACCTGACGCCGATCGTCCGGGGAGGTACTCGATGCCGTGCTGTGCGCTTCTGGCGCTGGGCTTGATAGGTCCGCGATTCGCGCTGTTCGTCATCTGGATCTTCAGCGACTGGCTGGGGCGGGCCTACGACTCCTTCATCTGGCCCTTCCTCGGCTTCCTTCTGCTGCCTTGGACGACGCTCGGCTACATGGTGGCGGCCAACTGGTACGACGGCCTCGAGGGCTTCGGCATCCTGTGGTTCGCGCTCGGCGTCACGGGGGACGTGCTCGCCTACACCGGCGGGGGCCGCCGCGCGTCGCACTGAGCCGCGCGCGGCCGGGCGGCGCTCCGGATCCTGAGGCTGCGCGGCGCTCAACCGCCGCGCCGCCGCCGGGCGTCCGGGTGCGCGCGGCTCCGTCTCAGGCGGCGCGTCCCGTCGCGACGCGCGTCTCTTCGCCGAACGGGTCCCACGGCTCGACCCCGGTCGCGCCGCAGCAGGGGCAGAGCAGGAGGCGGGCCGGGTCGCGGCAGGCGTCTCCGCCGACGGCGAACTCCTCACCACAGATGGGGCAGAAGAACTCGACGTGCTCGCTCATGCGGGACCATCCTTAGCCGGGCACGGCCGGTCGGGGGAGGGGCGGCGAAGGGCGCAGTCCGGCACGGACTGCGCCCTTCGCCGCAAGAGGGACCCGGTGTCGCGGGCCGGGCCCTCGAAGGAGACGGAGATGCGGCGGCGGCCGCAGTGGTGCCGTGGTCCGCACGAGCGCGCTGGTCGGGGGAGTCATCGGGACACTCTGGCTTCAGGGCATCGGCAGGGATGTGCCGCGGGCCTGTGGACTGGGGGATGCCCGCGGCTGGCGGGGGAGTGTCGCGCGCGTCCCTCACGAGCTCGTCGCGGCCGCCGCCGTCGAGAAAAGCCTGGCGGAGTCGCTGTCGCTGCTTGAGGCGCCGGTCCTTCATGGCGCCGTCAGTCTCGCGCGCGAACGTGAGCGGACGATGAGGGCGCGACTCGGCTGTGGTTAAGCCGGCGCCGCGCCCGGCCCCGGCGGCGCTCAGGTCCCCGCCGGCCCCGGTGCGGACGGTCCCGCCGCCGCCGGCTCGGGATCGGCCGGGCGGAGCGCGGCCGCCGGTCTGAGGCGCCAGACGTCGCGCACGAGGAGCACCCAGAGTGAGGCGGCGACACCGAGACCGGCCGAGAGCCAGCTCGCCGCCGTCACGCCGAGGACCTCGCTGGCGGGGCCGGCGACCGCCAGGCCGGCCGGCCACAGGGCGAGCGATGCCATCCAGTCCCAGGCCGTGACGCGGCCGAGCGCCTCGCGGGGGACCTGCGACTGGATCGTCGTGTTCCACACGGCGACGAGGACGCCGACACCGATGCCGCGCAGACCCTGGACGACGGCGAGTGCGAGCGGGCCGCCGCCGAGGGCCAGCGTCAGCGGTGCGAACACGGCGAGGCTGCCGGTGAGCGTCACCGTCACCATCGGCCGCCGCGGCCGGTAGCGGAGGGCGACGCCCGCCCCGAGCAACATGCCGCCGCTCAAGACGCCCGAGACGATCCCCCAGGCGAGCGGACTGTAGCCCTGGTCGCGCAGGGCGATGGGCCCGAGCACCTGGAAGGGGGCGATGACGAGGCAGAGCACGAGCATCGCCCGCAGCAGCATCACCGAGAGCCAGGTGCGCGAGCGCACCTCGCGCCATCCGTCGTGGAGCTCCTTGGCGAATCGCTCGGGCGCCTGGCTGCGCACGAGGGCCGGCACGGCGAGACGGGTGAGGAAGGCGGCGCTGACGAGGAAGGTCACGCCGTCGACGGCGATCGCCCCGCCGGTGCCGACCGCGGCGACCAGGAGACCGGCGAACATCGGCCCCACGAACCACCCGAAGTTGTCGCTCATGCCCATCAAGGCGTTGGCCTGCTGAAGCCTGGGAACGGGGACGATCTGCGGCATGAGACCTCCCGCGGCGGGACGGAAGAAGGCCTCGGCCGACCCGTGGCAGGCGGCGAGCAGGGCGAGCTGCCAGATGCGGGCGGTGC
Source organism: Thermoleophilia bacterium (assembly GCA_035464075.1). Taxonomy (GTDB): domain Bacteria; phylum Actinomycetota; class Thermoleophilia; order UBA2241; family UBA2241; genus UBA2241. The sequence continues at coordinate 20,053 of DATHSP010000002.1, forward strand.
CGGTCAGGAGGAGGGCGGCCGCGGAGAGCTGGACGGCCGCCCTGACGAGGTCGCTGGCGATCATGACGCGCTCGCGCCGCAGCCTGTCGGCCCAGACGCCGCCGACCAGCGAGAGGAGCGCCAGCGGCAGGCTCTGGGCGGCGAGGACGAGGCCGAGGTCGGTCCCCGACCCGGTGAGCTCGAGCACCGCGAAGGTCAGCGCGACGGGGGTGATGCCGTCGCCGATGACGGAGACGGTCTGGGCGGCGAACAGGTTGCGGAAGTTGGGCAGGCGCAGCACGCCGAGGCGCGCGCCGCGCAGGCCGAAGCGCGAGGGGCCGTCGTCCATGGCCCGAGTCTACACGGCGACCCCCAGGGCCGGCGTGGCCGGTTGCGCGAGCGGGAGCCGGGCGGGTCGCCGGCGTGGGCGCCGTCGCCAGTCAGCCGCGCCCGGGCGGCCGGCCGGTCACGTCGACCGCGTCGCCCGGCGCGCCTCCCAGAGGGCAAGGGCGCCGGTCGCCGTGGCGAAGGCGAGCGTCACCGCGAGGCCGATCAGCAGGGGCCGCGCGCTCCAGCCCTCGTTCAGCAGGGCGCGCATCGCGTCGAAGACGTAGGTCGTCGGATTCACGGTGGCCGCGGCGCGCAGCCAGCCGGCCTCGATGTACTCGAGCGGCACGAAGGTCGCGCTGAGGAAGATGAGCGGGAAGAAGGCGAAGGTCGCCGCCTGCGTGGCCGCCGAGTTCTTGGTGCGCAGAGCCATGAAGGCGGCGTAGCCGGCGAAGGCCATGCCCCAGAGGAAGGCGTAGCCGACGACGGCGAGCATACCCAGCCAGCCGGTGGCCGGGTCGAGACCGAGCAGGAGGCCCAGGAGCAGGATGGCGAGCACCTGGGCCACCAGCAGGACGGCACTGGCGACCATGGGTCCCCACACGATGGCCAGCCGTGAGGCGGGCGTGAGCAGGACCTTGGTGAAATAGCCCGCCTCGATGTCGCGGATCAGCGCCTGCCCGGCGATGCCGGCGCCGCTGACCGCCGCCGAGACGATCGACACCGGCAGGATGAAGCCGAGGTACGAGCCCTGGAAGCCCGGGAGCCCGGCGACCGAGGAGAGCCCGCTGTTGTAGACGAACAGGAAGAAGACGCTGATCGCGACACTGGGGATGATCGCCGCGGGAACGCGCAGCGTGCCGGTGAGCGAGCGCCGGACCAGCAAGAAGACGTCGGTCACGGCTGCACCCCCCCGCCGGTGCGGGCTGGGTCGCCCTCGACGCCGTCGCCGTCGATGCCGTCGCCGGCGGCCTCGGCGTGCCGGCCGGTGAGGCGCAGGAAGACGTCGTCGAGTGTCGGCTGAGCGACGGTGAGGCCGCGGAGGGCGAGGCCCGCATCGTCGACACGGCGGACGAGCGCCGGGACGAGCTCGGCCGCGACCGCGGCGTAGACGCGTACCTCGTCGCCGGAGACCTGGCGCTGTGGGGCCAGATCGGCGAGCAGGTCGTCGGCCCGCCCGGCGTCTCTCGCGTCGCCGAACTGCAGCTCGACGACCTCGTCGCCGACCCGGCGCTTCAGCTCGCGTGGCGTCCCCTCGGCGACGATCCTGCCGCGGTCGATGATCGCGAGGCGGTCGGCGAGGCGGTCGGCCTCCTCGAGGTACTGCGTGGTGAGGAAGACCGTGATGCCGCGCTCGCGATTGAGCCGCCGGACCTCCTCCCAGATGGCTACTCTGCTCACCGGGTCCAGGCCCGTGGTGGGCTCGTCGAGGAAGAGCACGAGGGGGTCGTGGACCAGCGCCAGCGCGAGGTCGAGCCGGCGCTTCATGCCGCCGGAGTACTCGCCGACGCGCTTCTTGGCCTCGACGTCGGCCAGGTCGACGGTCACGAGGAGGCGCTCGGCGATGCGGTGCGCCTCGGCCCGCGAGGCTCCGAAGAGGCGCGCCTGCAGCACAAGCAGCTCGCGCGCCGTCATGAGCGTGTCGAGGCCGACCTCCTGCAGCGCGACGCCGATCGCCGAGCGGACCTCGTGACCCCGGTGCCGGACGTCGTAGCCGGCGACCAGCGCCTGCCCCGCCGTCGGCTGGAGTATGGTCGTCAGCATCTTGACGACGGTGGACTTGCCGGCGCCGTTGGGCCCGAGGAACCCGAAGACGGCGCCGCCCTCGACGCGAAGGTCGACGTCGTCGACGGCGCGCAGGCTGCCGAAGTCCCGGCGCAGCGCGGTCGCGGTGATGCTGCGGTCGACCTCACCGTAGTGGGTCGTCACCTGGCCCTCGCCGTCCGCCACGCGGTCTCCTTTGACCTCCGTTCACCGGGACTGCCGGAGCGTTCCCCGGCGGTCGTGAGGGCGAAACGGGTGCGAGGGACACGACTCGCCGAGGCGTCTCCGTCGGTGTAGTCTCGCCAGCGGAGTCCGTGGGTGGGGAAGGAGGGTGCTGTGAAGACCTGGATCGGACGGGTCGTCGGCGTGGTCGTCTGAATCGTCCTCGTGGTCGCCGTGTGCGACTGGCTGTTCGACTGGCCGCAGTGGCTGGTCTGGTACGCGATCCCCGGGGCCATCGCCGCGATCAGCGTGATCTCGTGGGTGATCGAGGACGCGAAGAAGGCGCGGCGCCGGCGCGAGGCGACGGCCGCCTGACGCGCGTCGAGCCGTCCATCAGCGCGCGCGTGTGACTGTGCACCGTCGACGCGCGCGGGCGACTCCCGACGTGCGCCCGCCGGCCTGGGGTCGCCCGGCGTGAGGCAGGCCCGGCGCCTCGCGCCGTCGTCCGTCAGGCCACCCCGCACCAGCGCATCGTGAGGAGCGCCGTCGCGGCGGCGAAGTCGACGAGGTCGTCGATGCCCGCCCACTCGTCGATGGTGTGCAGCGTGTCGGCGGGGCCGGGGCCGAAGCAGACGCTCGGCGTGCCGCCGAAGTTGGTGAAGGTCGCACCGTCGTGCCAGCTGTCGAAGCCGTTGATGCGGCCGGCGCGGCCGACGGCCGCGCCGGCCGCCAGTGCCGTCGTCACGACCGGATGCGCGGGATCGACCTCGGCCGGGACGACGTCGCAGTCCCAGGACCAGCGCAGCGGGTGCTCGCGCAGCCAGGGGTCGACACGCGCGGCGTTCTCGACCGTCTCCGCGATCTCGCGCTCGAGGCCGCGCGCCGTGCCGTCATCGCCGACCTGACCCGGGGGGTACATGACCTCGCAGGTGAGCCGGCAGCTCGCCGGGTAGGTGACCTCCCACTCGCCGCCGGCGATGACCGTCGGCACGATGTCGCCGGCGCTCACGTACGGGTGCTGCATGTCGGGTCGGCCGCGCCACTCCTCGCGCAGCCGCTCGATCGCGTCGAGCACGAGCCTCATCTTCTCGATCGCGTTCACGGCCCCGCCTGCCCGCCAATGGGGCTGGCGCATCTCGGCGTGGCCGGGACGGCCGTCGACGGCGATCGTCGGCGTGAGCGACCCACGGCAGGCGACCCAGACGTCGAAGTCGGTCGGCTCGGCGACCACCCCGGCGTCGGCCTTGACGCCGCGGCGCACGGCCGCCCAGCCGCCGGCTCCCGAGGACTCCTCGTCGGTGACGGTGCAGTAGACGACGTCGCCGGCAAGACGCACGTCGAGCCGGCGTAGCACCTCGAGCGCGACGAGCATGCCGGCGAGCCCGCCCTTCATGTCGGCGATGCCGCGCCCGTAGATGCGCCCGTCGCGGACCTCGGCGGCGAACGGGTCGCTCGACCAGAGCTCCTTCGGCTCGGCCGAGACCGCGTCGATGTGCCCGTTGAGGAGCAGGCTGCGGCCGCCACCCCGGCCCGCGAGGCGGGCCGCGAGCTGCGGCCGCCCTTCGAAGGTCAACTCGTCCGGCACGTGCCGGTTGCCCGTGCCGGTGCTCTCGGGCTCCCAGAGGTCGGTCTCTGCACCGATGGCCCGCAGACGCGCCTCGAGCAGGCGCTGCAGGCGCTCCTCGTCGCGTGGCGGGTCGCCGGCCTCGCGGGCCGTGGTGTCGAGCGCGACGAGCTCGCGCGTCAGCGCGACCAGCTCGTCGCGCCCCTCGGCCACGGCCGCGACCACGCGCTCCTCAAAGGCGCTCAGCGGCGGCGGAGCGGCTCGCTCCGCCGCGGGGGTCTGCTCTCCCTGCCCGCCGGTCGCCTGAGCGCGTCCGTCCCCCGCCATCAGACCACCGTCAGCGTCGCCGGGAACCGGGCGGGGACCTCGACCCCGGTCTCGGTCGTGATCATCGTGTCGATGACGCCCACGCCCTCCTTGCGCGGGATGTCCCAGATCTGGACCTCCCAGTTGGCGACGAAGCCGGGGTCGAAGACGCCCTTCTCGAAGCCCTCCTCGTCGTTCAGGTAGACATGGCCGACCCAGTCGGGCGGCATCGTCGCGCCGAGGACGTAGCCGCCGACCCACCAGACGTACTCGCGCAGGCCGCCGGCGGCGTCGACCGCCGCGTCCATCAGCTCCTGAAGCCTCTGCGTCGGGTCGCCCGGCCGCAGCAGAGCCACGGTCTCGTCGCGCGCCGCGGCGAGCTTCGCCAGCTTCTCCGCCCAGAACGGGTTCTCGCCCAGAGAGAGCGCCCTCGCCGTGTTGCCGTGGTAGTGGTGGTAGGCGGCCGACATGTCGATCATCAGCAGTTCGCCTTGCTCGATGCGCCGCTCGGTCGCCGGGTGGTGGAAGTTGAACGTGTCGGGCCCGGTGCGCACCATCATGCGGATGCCGGGCTCGTCGCCACCGCGCTTCGCGCACTCGTAGTAGAGGAGACCCATGATCTCCTTCTCCGTCATCCCCGGCGCGAGGGTCGCGGCGAGGACCTCGTAGGCGGCGTCGGCGATCTCGAGCGCCTTGCGTGTGTACTCGATCTCCTTCGGCGACTTGACGAGGCGCGCGTGGTCGACGATCCACGAACCGTCGACGACCTCGGTGGCGCCGGCGCCGGCCAGCCGGCCGGCCAGCTCCTGCAGGGCCGGCCCGCCCGGCGCCCAGCTCCAGTGCTCGAGCCCCACGCGTCCCTCGAGCAGCCCCCTGTCGCGCAGCGTCGCCGCCACGACCTCGGGACCCTCAGGGTAGTAGAACCCCTCCTCGCCGTACGTGACGCCGTCCTCGACCACCGGTGACCAGCCGGGGGCATGGTCCCAGGTGTCGAACATGATGGGCTTGACGGCGGCGTCGAGCGGGACGGCCAGACCGGTGACGTTGCGACCGTCCCACCAGACCGACTGGTGGCCCAGCAGATAGTAGAGGTTGGGCGGCGAGGTCACGTAGAGCAGCTCGACGCCCCGGCGTGCCATCTCCTCACGCGTGCGCTCGAGGCGCGTCGCGTACTCCTGCCTGGCGAACGGCAGCTCCCAGCCCGCAGTGTCGTCAGTCATGTCCTCCCCTCCTCACCAGTCGAGCTCGAGGCGCTCGCCCTCGAGGCCGACGATGTCGGTGATGTCCTGAACCGTCTCGAGCAGGCCGCGATAGGCGCCGCCCGCGTCCCTGACGGCCGAGTAGCGATACAGGTAGAGCCGGCCGTCGTCCTCGGGGTGCCAGAAGACGGCCTCGTCGCGGCTGCCGTCGCGGAAGGCCGCCTCCATACGGTCGATCGTCGCCCGCGACTTCGGTGCGTGGCAGTCGTTCATGTGCCGGCCGACGAACGCCGCGTCGCAGTCGGCGAAGATGCCGCCGTGCCAGTAGAGCAGGGTGCCGTGCTCGTCGGCGAACGAGACGTCGACCGGCACGTGGCGCAGCACGAGGTCGAGCTGCTCGGGGGTGAGGGTGCCGGCCTGGGGCTTGGCGGACGCTGGAGCGCTCATGTGACCTCCCGGGGCGATATGGCGGTGCGCCTCGCGGACGCGGCCGCTGCGTGCCCGGATTATGTCACGCGGTCCTCCGCCCGCAGGCTCTGCGCGGCACGCCGTCGGCGAGCCTTGCGCGGCCCGCGTGGGTGGGCCCGAGGCGGTTCCGCGTGGGCGCGCCCGGGTAGAAGGCAGCCGTCCGCTGCCGCGAGCTCCCGCCCGGTCGGGCGGAGCGACCCGGGGGTCCGTCGCGAGGGGGTGGCCAAGGTGCCCGTCTACGAGCGTCGCAGCACGATGCCGGTATCGGCCGACGAGCTGTATGCGTGGCACGCGCGCCCGGGCGCCTTCGAGCGCCTGGCGCCCCCCTGGCAGCGCCTGCGCGTCGTCGAGCGCAGCGGGACGATCGAGGACGGCGACCGGCTGGTGATGGAGGCCCCCGTCGGGCCGGCGCACGTGCGCTGGGTGGCCGTGCATCGCGAGCACGTGCCCGGACGGCAGTTCGTCGACGTGCAGGAGAAGGGTCCGTTCGCCCTCTGGCGTCACCGTCACGCGTTCGAGCCCGAGGGTGAGCTGCAGAGCACGCTCCACGACACGGTCGAGTACGAGCTCCCGGGTCCGCCGGCGGTGACGCGGGCGGGGGCGGGCGCCGCGCAGCGACGGCTCGAGCGGCTGTTCGCGTTCCGACACGAGCGGACGCGGGACGATCTCGAACGCCACCTCGCCTTCGCCGACCGGCCGCGTCTCCGGGTCGCGATCGCCGGGGCGAGCGGCTTCGTCGGGTCGCACCTCACCGCCTTCCTCACCACCGGCGGCCATGAAGTCGTGCGCCTGACCCGGCGGCGGGACCCCGGGCCGGGATGGGTGCACTGGGACCCGGCGACGGGCACCGTCGACCAGGCCGCCCTCGAGGGTGTGGACGCCGTCGTGAACCTGGCCGGTACGTCGCTCGCTTGGCTGTGGACGCCGGCGCGCCGCCGGGACATCCTCGAGAGTCGGCGCCAGACCACGGGCCTCGTCGCGACCGCGGCGGCAGCGCTGCCTCGGCCGCCGCGCGTCGTCATCTCGGCCTCCGCCGTGGGCTTCTACGGCAGTCGCGGCGCCGAGGAGCTGACCGAGGAGAGCGCGGCCGGCCAGGGGTTCCTCCCCGAGGTCTGCAAGATCTGGGAGGACTCCCTCGAGCCGGCGCGCGCGGGGGGCATCCGGACAGTCTCGCTGCGCTTCGGGCTCGTTTGGGGCGGCGCCGGCGGGATGCTGCCGCTGATGGCGATGCCGTTCAAGGCCGCCCTGGGCACGCGCCTCGGCGACGGCGAACAGTGGATGAGCTGGGTGGCGATCGACGATCTCCTCGGGGCTGCGCTGCTCGCTCTCTACGACGAGGGGCTGTCGGGGCCAGTGAACGTGACCTCACCCGGGCCGGTCACCAATCGCGACTTCACGCGCACGCTGGCCCGCGTCGTGCGGCGGCCGGCCCCCTTCGCGGCGCCGCAGGGGCTGCTCGAGCGCGGTCTCGGTGACATGGGCCGCGAACTGCTGCTGACGAGCCAGCGCGTCAGGCCTGCCCGCCTCACGGCGGCCGGCTTCCGCTGGCTCTTCCCCGACCTCGAGGCGGCCCTGCGCTTCGAGCTGGGCCGGTGACGGTCATCGTGCGAACGGCGGTGAGAGCGTGGCCCCAGCCGACTCGAGTCGCCGGTGCGCGCGCAGCCGGCCGGCCGCGCGCGCACGGCCGCTCAAGGGCGACTCGGCGGATGGAGTCGGCGTGACCGTCGACCTGCGGGGCAAGGTGGTGGTCGTCACCGGGGCGAGCCTCGGCATCGGCCGCGAGACCGCCTTCGGCTTCGCGGCCGAGGGCGCTCGGCTTGTGCTCTCCTATCACGAGCACGAAGAAGTGGCCCGTGCGGTGGCCGAACGGTGCGACGAGCTCGGCGCGCCCGAGGTCATGACGGCGCCGCTCGACCTGGGCGACGAGGGCAGCGTCCGCATCTTCGCGGCCACCGTCCTCGAGCGCTTCGAGGGCGTCGACGTCCTCGTGAACAACGCCGGTATCGTCGTCTGGCGCCGCTTCGTCGAGCAGGAGGTCGACGAGATCGAGGCCCAGATACGGGTCAACCTGCTCGGCACGCTGACGCTCACCCGGCTTCTACTGCCACACGTGCGCGACGCCGTGATCGACGTCGTCAGCACGGCGTCGCTGCACGGGTCGGCGACCCTCGCCCCGTACGGTGCCAGCAAGTGGGGGCTGCGCGGCTTCACCAAGGCGCTGGCCAAAGAGCATCCCGAATTGCGCTTGTACAATGTGCACCCGGCCGTGACCGCGACGCGCATGAACGACTTCAAGGGCATGGACCCCGCCCGCGTCGCCGAGGTGATCGTCCGGGTGGCGCGCGGGGAGCTCGAGCTGGAGCCCGGCGCCGACGTCGACCTTCGGGACTTCGCGTAGAGCGTTCGTGGTGCCGTCCCGACCGCGTCGCGGCGCGCGAGTGCACGGACGACGGGCGCCCGTGATGTCGACGGGGTACGCGGCCGCAGGACGTACGGGGGGAGGTCCCGTGAACGAGGTGCGCGAGGCGGAAAGGAGTCTCGGCCGGCCGCTCATGGTGGCGTCGGTCGCCTTCCTTGCCGTGCTCGTGCTGATGACGGTGCTGAGCGCGCTGGGCACGCCCGAGGGCGACACGGTCGCGGCGCGCCTCGCCGCTCTCGCTCGCGAGGACACCGTGTACCGGCTGGGCTTCTTCTTCGCCTCGCTGGTCCCCGCCACGATGGTGCCGCTGATGGCGCTGATCGCCGTGGTCGCCGACCGCGGCGGTCCGGTGGCGAGGCCCTACGCCGTGACGGGCGCTCTGCTCGTCGCCGCCTACGCGCCGCTCTCGGCCGCCGCCTACGCCTCCCAGTACACCGTGTTCACCTGGCTGCTCGCGCGCGACCTGCCGGCGGCGGCGCCGTGGTACTTCGGCAACGAGCACGGCGCGGTCATCACCTTCGACCTGCTGGCCTACGCGATCTGGGGGACGGGTGCGATCCTGCTCGCCCGGCCGTTGCTCGCGCAGGGAGGTATCCGGAGGCTCCTCGCCTGGGCTTTGCTGGCCAGCGGCGCGACCTCGATCGTCGCCTTCGGCCTCCATGCCCTCGGGGTGTCGGCGGCGGGACCGCTCTCCGTGGTGAGCGGCGCGCTCACGGTCCCGATCGGGGTGCTCGCCCTGCTCCTGGGCCGGGCGCTCGCACGGGCGGGCGCGGGCCGCTCAGCGGGCCAGTGAGGCCCGCTCGGCCCGCGCCCGGACGCCTCTGAGCATCCCGCGCTCCATGATGAAGTGCACCGGCTCGAGCAGAAGGGCGGCGGCGACGCGCGCCGCCGCCGTGCGGCGCCATGCGGCGCGCCAGCGGATGAGGAGGCGGCTGCGGCTGGGCCCCAGCGGCTCGACGACGAACGCCCAGGTCGCGGCGATCTCGCCCCTGAAGAAGCTCCCCGGGGCCTGCGGCGGCTCTCCCGGCGCGCCGGTGCGGATCACGAAGGCGCGCGGCCGGTCAAGGACGACGATCGTCAGCTTGAGCTCGTGCTCGGGGTCGAGGGCGACGTAGTCCACACCGGGAATGAGCTCCTGCCACTCGGGGTGGACGCGGTCGGCGCTGTGGATGTCGAGACCGAAGACGTTCTCCAGGGCGTCGTAGGTGTAGAAACCGCCGCGGTTCTGTCCGAGCTGGACGAGCCAGGGGAAGACCGCCTCGGCGGACGCGTCGACGGTGACGGCGCGCGTCGTGACGTAGAAGGCCTCGCGCACGAGGTCGTCGCCGGGCAGCGGCTTCGCGACCTCGTCGGCGGTCGCCCCCCAGCGCCCGATCCGCCCCCGCAGAGCCAGCCAGCCCACGGGCGCGAGGAGGAGGACAGACGCGACGATCACGCGACGCGAGCGCTTCATGAGAGGGCACCGTCCTCCTCGGTGGCTATGGTGGCGGCGAGGACCTCGGCGACGACCGCTGCTCCGGCCTCGTTAAGGTGCACGCCGTCGATGGTGAAGGGCCCGCCGGCAGCGGCGAAGGCCGGGCGCAGGTCGACGAAGCGAGCCTGCGGCCGGCTGCCCGCCTCCGTCTCGACGACCTGCGCGAGCTCGTCCAGTCGTGTCGTGAACGGCTCGCCGAGGTCGCCGTCCGGGGCCACGGGGGGCAGGAGGAGCAGCCGCGGCGCCTTGCGGCCCACGAGTTCGAGCACGAGGTCGAGCGCTTGCGCGGCGGCGGCAGCGACGACGCCCCAGTCGGGCGGCGGCTCGCCGGCGAGCAGCCAGTCGCCGTCCTCGGGCAGCCAATCCCCGGCGGCGGCGGTGAAGGCGTCGTTGGTGCCGATCCAGACCACGGCGAGGTCGGCGCGGTCCACGCCGTCGCGGCGAAGGCGGGCGAGGAGGTCCACCGTCGTGTCGCCCGCCCTGCCGCGGTTGAGCAGCGTGTGACGTGGCAGGCGCCGCTCCAGCAGTGGCAGGAAGCCCGCGCCCGGCCAGCCCTCGGTCAGGCTGTCGCCGTAGAAGGCGATCCTCAAGGCGACACCGAGGGCCCGGCCGCCAGGTCACATGCCCCCGGCTCAGGCGGCGCCGGACGTGGCGCTGCGTGGGCGGACCGCACGCGGTCGCCCTCAGACCGTCTCGATGCTCAGCATGCCGAGCGCCGTCGTCACGTCGATCTCGAGGCTGGGCCGCGCGCCGGACTCGTACTCGGGCGTCGCGTACTCGCCGCCCCAGAAGGTCGCCCCGGTGTCCTTGCGCACGAAGCCGGGGCCGATCGTCATCTGCGCGATGGCGCCGCTCACCTTGACCCGCGCCGGCACGCCCGAGCTGATGAGGATCGCGCACGAACCGAGTGCCGCCGTGACCTCCGCTTTGGCGTCGCGATTGAGCGCGTCGCCGGTGAAGTGCAGGCGGGCGCTGCCGGCGGCGCCCTTGATCTCGAAGCGCTCGGCGCTGGCGTTGAGGAGCCCCTCGAGGCGCAGCGAACCGGCTCCGGTCAACACCCGCAGGGTCGACATCGGCGTCAGCACCGGCCGCGCGAAGCCGATCGTGGACTCGGCCGCCCCGGCCTGCACCAGCAACTCGGTGATGGGCAGCCCGCCGAGCTCGTACGAAGCGTGGCCGATGCCGCCCTTGACGTGGAGGGCGTACGGCTTCGCCGTGCCGAGCTCGAGGTTGAGCCGGTTCACCCGGTCGCGGCCCAGAAGGCTGTCGATGCGCCAGCCCTCCGGATGTGTGAAACGGACCTCCCCGCCGTGCACCTCGACGGCCGGCGCGCATTCCGGCGCGTCGCACTCGAGGGCTCCGGCCAGGAGCTGCTCTCCCGTGCCGGGCTGTGCCGTGACGTCCCCCGGCGCCTTCAGCGTGAGGACCAGGATGACCGGATCGACGGCGGGGTAGGCGACGTCGATCGCTTCCGTGCGGAGTTCGTGCGCCACGGTCTCCCTCCCAGGACGTGGCCGACCGCGAGCGCGGTCCGGGCCGGCTGACCTCTCGAGCGGTTCATACCCGTTCATCAAGGGGAAGGCGACGCGGACGTTGTCGCGCCGGCACGACGGCCGATCCAACTGGGCGCGGTGCCCCCGGGCCGGACGACCGTGCGGGTGGTTGCTGCTGTGTGACGCAGTGGACGCCGCCGTCGGAGCGAGCGAGGGTCCACCCGGGGACGCCGACGACCGCGCGACCCGGGAAGGCCTGGGCCAGAATGTCCCGCGCCTGCGCATCCCCGGGGTCGTCGAAGAGCGGCATGACGACGGCGCCGTTCGCCACGTAGAAGTTCAGGTACGAGGGTGAGTAGCGGACGCCGTCACGCGCGCGACTCCGGGGTTGAGGAACCTCGATCACCCTCAGGCGCCGGCCCCGGGCATCGCGCGCGCTGCGCAGCCGGGCGAGGTTCTCCCGCAGCGCGTCGTACTGGGTGTCGGAGGGGTCGT
>DATHSP010000003.1:0-20084 GCA_035464075.1 Thermoleophilia bacterium
GAGGGCGCGCTCGTGCTCGTCGCGCTCGCCCTCGCCGGCGAACGCCGCGGCGACGGCCGCCGCCGGCACCCCGAGGCGCCCGAGCTCGCGCTCGAGACGGGCGCGGCCCCAGCCCCCGGCGGCGCGCTTGTCGTGCACGAAGGCCCGGGCAAAGGCCTCGTCGTCGAGCAGGCCGTCGGCGGTCAGGCGCTCAAGGGCACCGGCGACGGCCTCGTCGGTGTGGCCCTTGTCGAGCAGTCGACGGCGCAGCTCGGCGGTGCTGCGCTGCCGGTGGCCGAGCAGCCGGTAGGCGTCGCCCATGACGCGCTCGGCCGAGGCCTCGGCGCGCAGCGCCGCGACCTCGGCCTCGTCGAGCTCGAGCCCCTTGAAGAGCCGGCGGCGGGCGAGCAGCGCCTCGCTGACCGTGCAGAGGTAGGCGCCGTCGAGGTGGACGGCGAGGCCCCCGCCCCGGGTGGCGCGCAGTGCCGTGACGAGCGGCACGGCCGGCTCAGCCGGCGGACTCGGCCTCGGGTGGGACGGCGCCGACGTCGTAGGCCGTCGCCTCGGCCGGCGCAGCCGCCCCGCCGGCCGCCGCCGGGGCCGCCGGCTGCACGGGCAGCCCGGCCTTGGCGCGGATCTGCGCCTCGATCGTCGCCGCGATGTCGGGGTTCTCCTTGAGGAACTGGCGCGCGTTGTGGCGGCCCTGGCCGAGACGGTCGTCGGCGAAGCTGTAGAACGCACCGCTCTTCTGTACCACCTCGAACTGCACGCCGAGGTCGAGCAGCGAACCCTCGCGCGAGATGCCGGTGCCGTACATGATGTCGAACTCGGCGAGCCTGAAGGGCGGGGCGACCTTGTTCTTGACGACCTTGACGCGCACGCGGTTGCCCACGGCCTCGGCGCCGTCCTTGAGGGTCTCGATGCGGCGGATGTCGAGGCGCACCGTGGCGTAGAACTTGAGCGCTTTGCCGCCGGTCGTGGTCTCGGGATTGCCGAACATGACGCCGATCTTCTCGCGCAGCTGGTTGGTGAAGCAGCAGATGGTGCCCGAGCGGTTGAGCGTGCCGGCGAGCTTGCGCAAGGCCTGGCTCATGAGCCGCGCCTGGAGGCCGACGAAGCTGTCGCCCATCTCGCCCTCGATCTCGGCCTTGGGCGTGAGCGCCGCGACCGAGTCGATGGCGACGATGTCGAGGGCCCCGCTGCGCACCAGCATCTCGGCGATCTCGAGAGCCTGCTCGCCGTAGTCTGGCTGTGAGACGAGGAGGCTGTCGACGTCGACGCCGATGGTCTTGGCGTAGGTCGGGTCCATGGCGTGCTCGGCGTCGATGAAGGCCGCCTGACCGCCGAGGCGCTGCGCCTGGGCGATGAGGTGGTACACGAGGGTGGTCTTGCCGGAGGCCTCGGGCCCGTAGATCTCGACGATGCGGCCCCGGGGGATGCCCCCCACGCCGAGGGCGATGTCGAGGGCGAGGGAACCGGTCGGGACGCACTGCAGGTCATCGCTCACCGGGTGGTCGCCCATGCGCATGACGCTGCCTTTGCCGAACTGGCGCTCGATCTGAGTGACGGCCGCGTCGAGGGCTTTGTCCTTGTCCACCTGCGGACTCCTCTCTTATGACGCCGGGAAGATCTCGAGTGGAGTGTGGACGGCGCCGCCCCTCTCCAGGAGGCTACTATACAGGACCACGCGCCCCAGCCGAAACTCCGGGATGTTGACGTTTTGCAGGGGAAATGGGTGACCTTTCTGGCGGAAGCGGGCCACCGTCAGGTGCGGGAGGTACGGGCGGCGCTCGGGCTCGTAGACCCCGAGCGCCGCCAGCGCCGCGGACACCGCACCCTGCAGGCGGACGAGCGCCCCCGTGGGATCGTCGAGGCGCAGGGCGACGACGCGCTTGGGGCCGCGTTCGGGGAGGAAGAGCGCCTCGGCCGGGGTCAGCGGCACAGCGGCGAAGTCGATCGTGCCGAGCGCCGCGGCGACGCCGGGGACGGCCTCACGCGCGACATCGCCGAGGAAGCAGAGCGTGAGGTGCAGGCTGCGGTTGAGGCGCAGCTCGCGCCGCGGCGCGAGCTGCGCCTCCTGCCACGCCACGATCGCGCGGCGCACGTCGCCGGGCAGCTCGCCGGCGACGAACAGCCTCAGTGTGTCTCGCGGCGCGCCCGAGCCGTCGTCGCCCGCCCGGCGGCCGCTCATACCCCGAGCCGCTCGCGCAGCAGGTGCAGCGCGCGCACGACGCTCCAGTCGCGCACGTTCTCCCGGTCGCCGGGGAAGCGGTTGCCGGCGACGTGGACGCCGTCGGGCCCGGCGCACCCGACGTAGACGAGCCCGACCGGCTTCTCGGGGCTTCCCCCCGAGGGCCCCGCCACCCCGGTCACCCCGAGACCCCAGGTCGCGCCGGTGACGTGGCGGGCACCCTCGGCCATGGCCGCCGCGACCTCCTCGGAGACCGCCCCGTGGCGCTCGAGGAGCTCACCGGGCACGCCGAGCAGCCCCTCCTTGACCTCGTTCGCGTAGGCGACGACCCCGCCGCGCACGTAGTCGGAGCTGCCGGGGCGGGCGGTGAGCCGCGCTCCGAGCAGCCCGCCGGTGCAGGACTCGGCGACGGCGACCGTCTCGGCGCGGGTGCGCAGCGCCTCGCCGAGCAGGTCGTCGACCGTGCGGCCGTCGCTGCTGAACACGGGGAGCTCGGCCTCGAGGGCCGCGACCGCCGCCGCGGCCTGGGCGCGCGCCGCCTCGCCGGCGTCGTGACGCAGGATCACCGTCACCTCGCCGGCGCCGATGTTGATGCCGACCCAGAGCAGGTCGCGCGCGCAGGCCTCGAGCACCGGCGAGATCTGCAGCTCCCCGGCGCCGAAGAGACGGACCAGCCGCGTCACGACCGGGGGGAAGAACCCCTCGCGCTCGAGCTCGGCCTCGACCTCGGCCCACATGCGGCGGAGCTCCCAGGGCACACCCGGGAAAGCGAAGATGCGCGTGGCCCCGGCGACGGCGGCGATGCCGGGGGCGACACCGGCGGGCGGTAGCGGTCGCGCGCCGGCCGGCAGCCGCGCCTGCCGGCGCGTCCTCTCGAGCACGTCGGCGAAGTCGAGCCCGCGGCGCTCGGCGACGTCGCGCGCCCGCCCGGCCACCATCTCGAGCGCCCCCTCGTGCTCGCGGAGCGGCACGCCGAGCACGTCGGCGAGGCACTCGGCGGTGAGGTCGTCGTGGGTCGTGCCGAGCCCGCCGCCGACGAGCAGGAGGTCGGGCTCGCCGGCGAGCGCGCAGCGCAGCGTCGCCGCCAGCCGGGCGCGGTCGTCGCCGACGATGGCGAGGCTCGTCACGCGCACGCCGCGGCCGCTGAGCACCCCTGCGAGCAGGCGGCCATTGCTGTCGCGCGTGCGGCCGTCGAGCAGCTCGTCGCCGCTGAGCACGATGGCCGCCGACGGACGGGCCCGTGGGCTCATCTCCTCCTCACGTGCGCGCATCGCCGCCCTCACCCCGAGGTGCCCGGTATGCGGATGACACCGCGCGCGTTGATGAAGTAGCGCACGCCGGAGACCAGCGTCAGGGTCACGACGACGGCGATGAGGGTCCCGGTGATGAGCTCGTGCAGCCAGATCGGCGCGCCCCACCAGTCGCGGATCTCGGCCGTCGGGAAGAAGCAGTAGACGATGTAGACGATCTGGCTGAGCGTCTTGGCCTTGCCGAGCCCGGCGGCGGGGATCGAGACCCCTTGGGCGAGACCCACGATGCGCAGGACGCTCACCGCGATCTCGCGCCCGAGGATCACCAGCGCGACCCAGGCGGGGACGCGATCCATGCCGACCAGGGCGATGAGCGCCGCCGCCACGAGGAGCTTGTCGGCCAGCGGGTCGAGGAACTCGCCGAGGGTGCTGACACTGTTGCGCGAGCGCGCGACATAGCCGTCGAGCTTGTCGGTCGCCGCGGCGATGATGAAGACGCCGGCGGCCATGATGTCGCCGTAGGGGATCTCGGAGAAGACGAGGGCGACGAAGATCGGGATGAGGAGCATGCGCGCGACAGTGATGAGGTTGGCGGCGTTCATCGTGCTTCGACCTCGGCCGTGACGTCGTAGCCCTGCGCGGCGACGACCCGCGCCCTGCAGAGCCGGCCGCGGCGCAGCCGCGGCCCCTCGAGCAGGGCGATCCCGTCGACGTCGGGCGCCTGCGCGGCGATTCTACCAACGGCGGCGGACGGCTGACCACGACGGGCGTGTTCGACGAGCGCCTCGACCGTGCGCCCCACGAGTCCCTCCCAGTACGGCGCCGCGGCGCGGTCGATGGCGGCGCCGACGCGCGCCGCGCGCTCGAGCCGCAGGTCCTCGGGGACCTGCCCGTCGAGCGCGGCCGCCCGCGTCCCCTCCTGCGGGTCGAAGGCGAAGACGCCGGCGACGGCGAGGCGCGCCTCCTCGACAAAGGCGACGAGCTCGTCGACGTCGGCCTCGCTCTCACCGGGGAAGCCGACCAGGAAGGTGGAGCGCACCGTGGCCTCGGGCAGCGCCCGGCGGACCTTCGCCAGGAGCTCGAGGTAGGCCTCGCCGTCGCCCCTCCTCCCCATCGCCGCGAGGACGCGCCGCGAGGCGTGCTGCAGCGGCACGTCGACGTACGGCAGGGTGTGCCTTCCCATGGCCTCGAGCAGGCGCGCATCGACGCCGTCGGGCTGCAGGTACAGCAAGCGGACCCAGGCGGGGCCGAGCGCGGCGACATCCGCGAGCAGCCGCTCGAGGCCGCCGTACCCGGGGGCGTCGTAGCGCGAGGTGTCCTGGCCGACGAGCACGAGCTCGCGGGCCCCCTCGGCGAGCGCCGCGCGCGCCTGGGTGAGGATCTCGGCCGGGGGCACCACCTCGTAGTCGCCCTTGATCAGCGGGATGGCGCAGTACGCGCAGCGGCGGTCGCAGCCGTCGGAGATCTTGACGTAGGCCGAGAGCGGACGGGGGCGGTCGCGCCCCGGCGCCTCCGTCGTCCCGATCGCGGCCTCCGGCCCTCCCCACTCCTCGAACGCCGCGAGCAGCGGAGCGAGGTCGAGACCGCACCAGAGGTCGACCTCGGGCAGTTCGGGCTCGAGCTCGTCACGGTAGCGCTCGACCAGGCAGCCGACGGCCGCGAGCCGCGCGCCGCCGCGCGCCGCCACAGCGGCGGCTTCGAGAAGGGCGTCGATCGACTCCTCCTTGGCCGGATCGACGAACCCGCAGGTGTTGACCACGACCACCTCGGCGCCGGCGGCCGCCGTGTGCCGGTGGCCGGCGGCGGCGAGCGTCCTGCGCAGCCGGTCGGAGTCGGCCTCGTTCTTGGGGCAGCCGACAGTGTGGACGTGGTAGCGCGTCGCCGGCCCCGGCTCAGCGCTGCGGGACGAGCTCGCCGCCCTGGATGAGGACGTCGACCGGCCCGGCCTGCTCGATCGGCGGCAGCTTCTCGCCGCCGACGCGGATGCCGATGACCGACGGGCTGCCGATGCGCACCCAGAGCACCTTGGCCTCCCAGACGCGGGTCGTGCCCTTGGGGATGACGCCCTCGAAGGTGATCGCGCCGTCGGCGCCGCCGCGCCGCACACGCACCCAGCAGTCGCCGTCGCGGGCGGTGATCCGCACCTCGTTGGCCGGCGCCTTGGCCGCCGTCGGCGAGGGCGAGGCAGTCGCCTTGGGCGACGCCGTCGGCGAAGGCGAGGCGCTCTCGATGCCCAGCGCTTCGGGACGCGTCGGAGGCGCCTCCTGGGCCTGCTCGCGACCCAGACCGAGCGCGTAGAGCACGGCGAGGATCAGCAGGCAGAGCACGGCGACGAAGAGCAGCGTGTTGCGGCGCCGGTGCACCCGCGGCCGCAGCGCCGACGAGCCACCGAAGGGTTCGTGGACGTCCCGCGGGCCGAGCCGCGAGGTGTACTCGTCGAGGACGATGCGCGCGTCGAGGCCGAGGTAGGTGGCATAGGTGCGCAGGAAGCCCTTGACGTAGGTCGCCCCGGGCATGACGTCGAAGTCCTCGTTCTCCATCGCCTGGAGATACTTGACGCGGATCTTCGTGTCCTCTTCGACCTGCTGAAGCGTCAGCTTGCGGCGCACACGCGCCTCGCGCAACGTCGTGCCGATCTCGAACACTCGCGCCCGCCTCTGTGGTGTCGAGGGACGTCGGGGCCGGTAGGCACACCCGACCTCGGCCCGAAGCTAGAGTCTAGTCAGCCCTCGCCGGCATCGCAATCGTGCGCCGCGCCGGTCACTCGTCGGCGACCAGCGCCTCCTCGGGCGCCGCCTCCGGCGCCGGCACTGCCGCGTCGGCGCCGTCGAGCGCGGCCAACGTGGCCGGCAGGTCGTCCTCGGTGATGAGCACGCCGCGCGCCTTGCTGCCGTCGTAGCCCGAGATGATGCCCATCTGCTCCATGATGTCGACGAGGCGCCCGGCGCGCGCGTAGCCCACGCGCAGGCGGCGCTGCAGCAGGGCGACGGAGGCGGCGCCCGTGCTCACGACCGTGCGGATGGCCTCGGCGAGGAGCTCGTCGCCCCCTCCGCCCTGCGGAGCCTCGGTGTCCTGCAGGGCCGGGTTCTCGAGCAGGTCCTCCCGGAACTCGGGCTTGGCCTGCCGCTTCCAGTGTTCGGTGATGAGCTTCAGCTCGCCGGCCGACATGAAGGCGCCCTGCACGCGCAGCAGCCGCGAGTGGCCCAGCGGGTGGAAGAGCATGTCGCCGTTGCCCAGCAGGCTCTCGGCTCCGCCCTGGTCGAGGATCACCCGGGAGTCGGTCTGCGACGACACGGCGAAGGCGATACGCGAGGGGATGTTCGACTTGATCATGCCGGTGACCACATCGACCGAGGGGCGCTGCGTGGCCACCACGAGGTGGATGCCGGCCCCGCGGCCGAGCTGCCCGAGGCGCGTGATCGTGTCCTCGACCTCGGCCGGGGCCACCATCATCAGGTCGGCGAGCTCGTCGATCACGACCATGATGTAGGGCAGCCGCTCCTCGCCGCGGCGCTCGCGCTTCTTGTTGAGCTCGCGCAGGTTCTGGGCGCTGCCCTCACGCGACATGACCTCGTAGCGGCGGTCCATCTCGCGGCAGATGTTCTCGAGCACGTAGTTCGCCTGCTTCATGTTGGTGACGACCGGAGCGAGCAGGTGCGGGATGCCGTCGAAGTTGGAGAGCTCGACCTTCTTCGGGTCGATCATGATCATGCGCACGTCGTCCGGTGTGGCGCGCAGCAGGATCGAGCTGATGAGGGCGTTGATGCAGCCGCTCTTGCCCGAGCCCGTGGTGCCGGCGATGAGCAGGTGCACCATCTGAACGAGGTCGGCGAGCACGGCCCTGCCGGTGATCTCCTTGCCGAGCCAGAAGGCGAGCGGCGAGGCGCTCTGGGGGAAGGGGCCGTGGATGTCGCCGAGGGCGACGTAGTTCGCCTGCGTGTTCGGCACCTCGACGCCGACCGCGGTCTTGCCGGGGATCGGCGCGAGCACGCGGATCTCGGTGGCGGCGAGCGAGTACGCGAGGTCGTCCTTCAGGCCGGCGACCCGGCTCACCTTGATGCCGGGGGCGAGCTGCAGCTCGTAGCGCGTCACGCGCGGGCCCGAGACCGTGCCCAGGAGGCTCGCGGCGATGCCGAAGTGCCCCAGCGTCTCGATGAGCCGCCGCGAGACCTCTTCGATGGTCGCCGGCGGCTCGCCGGTGCCCTCGCCGAGGTGGCGCAGGATCTCCGGGTCGGGCACCCGCCAGGTGCGCCGGGGGGTCTCGGCGGCGAACGGACCTGACTCGGCGTCCGCACCGGCTTCGCCGACGTGTGTCGCGTCCCGCTCCTCGCCGCCCGCCGCGTCCAGGGCGAGCTGCTCGCCGTCGTCGACCTCCTCGACGCGCAGCGGCGGAGCCGCCGTGGCGGCCGCGTAGCCGCCGATGCCGCCGGCGGCCTCGCTGAAGATCTCCGGCGCCGCCTGCACGCCGTCGATCAGGCGCGTGTCGTGGGCGCTGGCGGCGGGGCCGTAGCTCGTGACGCGGGTGTCCCCGGCGCCGAGCGCGACCGTCGCCTCCTCCCCGTGCTCCAGCAGCCTCGTCGCCGCCTCACGGCGGCGCTCCTCGAAGGCGGTCGCGCGCTCGCGGGCGGCGCGCCCGGCGGCGCGCACGCCGGCGCGCGAGCGCCGCGCCCAGAGCCCGAGCGACGAGCCGGTCACGAGCAGCACGCCGGCCACGGCGAGCGCGATCACGAGCACGTTCACGCCGAGGCGGCCGACGAGCGCCTGGAGCGGCGCGTAGACGACCTCTCCGGCGAGTCCGCCGTGCTCGGCCATGTAGGCGCCGACGAAGAGCTCGTCGGGGCGTTCGCCCGCGAAGAGGCCGAAGCTGTCAGCCGCGGCGGCCAGAAGCAGGGCGACGGCGAGGCAGGCGACGCCGGCGCTGACGCCGCGTCGCGCCGGCCGGTCGCCGCCGCTCACCAGCAGGTAGGCCACGTAGCACAGAAGGAGCGGGACGACGTAGGCGGCCACGCCCACGGCGAAGCGCAGACCCTCGGCGAGCCAGCCGCCGAGGCGGCCGCCCTCCCAGCCGAAGTACAGGGTGAAGACGAGGAAGGCGGCGATGGCGACGCAGGCGATCGCCGCCAGCTCGCGCCCGTGGCGCGAGCGGCGTTCGTCGCGTTCGGCGCGGGCGGGGGTGGCGCGCGGGCGAGGACGCTGCGCGGCGCCCGCCCGCCCCTTCGCCTGCTTCGAGCGTGCGTTCGCCATGAGATGCCTGTTCGACGCCGGCGCCGCGAATCCTCACCGCGGCTCCGGCGGACGGCCCGTCAGACCTCGACGATCACCGGCATGATGAGCGGACGCCGGCGCAGCGTCTTGAAGACGTGGTCGGCGAGCGCGTCGTGCACGTCCTGCTTGAGCAGCGTCTGGCCGGTGACGCGCTCGCGCGCCGCCTCGCGGAGGCGCTCCTCGAGCGCCGCGGCCGCCTTGCCCAGCACGTCCTGCTCGGTCTCCCCGTCGTGCAGGAAGCCGCGCGCCACGAGCTCGATCGGGCGCACGGTCTTGCCGGTCTGCACGCTGAGCGTGACGACCGCGATCAGGATGCCGTCCTCGGAGAGCTGCTGGCGGTCGCGCAGCACGGCGCCGTCGGCGTCGCCGAGCTCGAGGCCGTCGACGAACACCATGCCGGCGTGCACCTTGCCCGTGACCTCGGCGCTCTCCGCGTCGATGTCGAGCACGTCGCCGTTCTCGAGGATGAAGATGCGCTCGTCGCCGATGCCGGCCTCGCGCCCGAGCTGGGCGTGGATGTGCTGGTGGCGGTACTCTCCGTGCACCGGGACGAGGTACTGCGGGCGTATGAGGTTCAACAGCATCCGCAGGTCGTCCTGGGAGGCGTGACCGGAGACGTGCACGCCGCTGTTCTCGCCGTGGACGACGCGCGCGCCCGACTGCAGCAGGCGGTTGATGGTGTCGGTCACGCTGAGCTCGTTGCCGGGGATCGCCTTGGCCGAGATCACGACCGTGTCGCCCTCGTTGAGGACGACCTGGGGGTGGTCGGAGAAGGCCATCCGCGACAGCGCCGAGAGCGGCTCGCCCTGGCTGCCGGTCGACAGCACGAGGATCTCGTCGGGACGGTAGTCGTCGATGTCGGCGAGCTTCACCATCGACCCCTCGGGGACCTTCAGGTAGCCGAGGTTGCGGGCGACGTTGACGTTCTTCACCATCGAGCGCCCGGAGACGGCGAACTTGCGCCCGTGCAGGTGCGCGATCTGGATCGCCTGCTGGATGCGGTGGATGTGCGAGGCGAAGCTGGCGACGATCACGCGCCCTTCGGCCTCGGCGAAGATCTGGTGGAACGCCTGCCCCACCGTGCTCTCCGACGGCGTCGAGCCCAGGGACTCGGCGTTGGTCGAGTCGCCGAGCAGGGCGAGGACGCCCTCCTCGCCGAGCCGCGCGAAGGCGTCGACGTCGGTCTTGCGGCCGTCGATCGGCGTGTGGTCGAACTTGTAGTCGCCGGTCACGACGATCAGGCCCAGGCCAGTGCGCAGGACCACGGAGAGCGCGTCGGGCACGCTGTGGCTGACGGCGACGAACGAGACGTCGAACGGTCCCAGCTGCAGCTTGCTGCGCTCGGTGACCTCGTGGAGCTCGACGCGCTTGAGGAGTCCGTGCTCGTCGAGCTTCGACTTGGCGATCGCCAGCGTGAGCCGGCTGCCGTACACGGGCACGTTCAGCTGCTTGAGCACGAACGGGAGGGCGCCCTGGTGGTCCTCGTGACCGTGGGTGATCACGAAGGCGAGGACGTCGTCGCGGCGCTCGCGCAGGTAGGTGACGTCGGGCAGGACGAGATCGATGCCGAGCATCTCGTCGCGGGGGAATTCGAGGCCGCAGTCGATGACGACGATCTTGCCGTCGTACTCGATGGCGGTCATGTTCTTGCCGATCTCACCGACCCCGCCGAGCGGGATGATGCGAACGGTCGGGCCTTGGCTCACAGGAGCTCCAGTCGTTCGAGTTGGCCGCGCACGACGGCCCGCTCCTCGTCGGTGGCGGGGACCAGCGGCAGGCGCAGGCCCCCGACATCGATGCCGAGCAGGTTCACGGCGGCCTTGATGGGGATGGGGTTGGTGGTGACGAAGAGGGCTTTGTAGAGCGGCTGCAGCTCGGCGTCGATGGCCTCGGCCTCGGCGAGGCGGCCTTCACGCACGCAGGCGGCCATCGCGGCCATCCGCGGGCCGACCACGTGGCTGGCCACGCAGATGCCGCCGAGGCCGCCGGCGCGCAGCACGTCGAGCAGCATGTCGTCGTTGCCGGCGTAGATGCCGATGTCGGAGCGCTCGACGAGCCGGGCGAGGTCGTCGCGGTCGGGATTGGCTTGCTTCACGGCGACGATACGCTCGACCTCGCCGAGCACGGCGAGCGCCTCGGCCGAGAGATTGACCCCCGACCGGCCCGGGATGTTGTAGATGATGACCGGCAGCGGGCTGGCCGCGGCCACGGCCTTGAAGTGCTCTATGAGCCCGCGCTCGGGCGGCTTGTTGTAGTACGGGGTCACGACGAGAGCGGCGTCGGCGCCGCACTCCGCCGCCTTCTTCGTCAGGGCGATGGTGTGCCGCGTGTCGTAGGTGCCGGTGCCGGCGATCACGCTGGCGCGGTCGCCGACCGCCTCGATCACGGTGCGGAACATGGCGAGCTTCTCGTCGTCGGTCAGGGTCGGCGACTCGCCGGTCGTGCCGGCGACGACGAGCCCGTCGGAGCCATGGTCGACGAGCCACACCGCGAGCTCGGCGAGGCGGCCGTGGTCGACGGCGAGCTCGCCGTCGAACGGCGTCACCATCGCCGTGATGATGGTCCCGAAGCTGGTGTCCA
Source organism: Thermoleophilia bacterium (assembly GCA_035464075.1). Lineage (GTDB taxonomy): Bacteria > Actinomycetota > Thermoleophilia > UBA2241 > UBA2241 > UBA2241. The sequence continues at coordinate 11,266 of DATHSP010000003.1, forward strand.
TCTCTCCACCCTCCGTGTCGACCGGCCCGGTCACTGCCCGGTCACTCACCGAGTAGGTTCTCCAGGCCCACGACGGAGTCCTTGAGTGTGGACACCCGCCGCACGGCCAGGAGAACGCCGGGCATGAACGAGGCGCGTGAGTACGAGTCGTGGCGCAGGGTCAGCAACTCGTTCTCGCCGCCGATCAGGACCTCCTGGTGGGCGACGAGACCGGGCAGGCGGACGCTGTGCACGCGTACGCCGTCGACGTCGAGGCCGCGCGACGGCGCATCGCCGGGCAGCCCGGCGATGCGCGAACCCTCGGCCTCGGCCATCAGCCGCGCCGTGCGCAGCGCCGTGCCCGAGGGCGCGTCCTTCTTGCTCGTCTCGTGGAGCTCGACGACCTCGGCGTGCTCGTAGTGCCGCGCCGCCTGGCGGGCGAACTCCATGAGCAGGACGGCGCCCAGGGCGAAGTTGGGCGCGACGAACAGCCTGGCGCCGCTCGCCGCGGCCTGCTCGCGCAGGCCGGCGAGCTGCTCGTCGCCGAGCCCCGTCGCGCCGACGACGGTGTGCACCCCGGCGGCGAGCGTCGCGAGGCTGTTCTCGTAGACCGAGGCGGGCAGGCTGAACTCGACGGCGACGTCGGCGCGCACGGCCGCGAGGGCCGCGCCGACGTCGGCGAAGGCCGGCGCGTCGACGGGCGGCGGCGGGGCCTCGCCGGCGGCGAACTTGGGGTCGACGAGGCCCACCACGCGCAGGTCCTCCTGCGCCGCTACCGTTCGAGCCGTGAGGGCGCCCATCTTGCCCAGGGCGCCGACGACGAGGACGTCGATCATCGCTCCTCCCAGGTGAAGTCTTCGGTGAGGGCCCGGAACGGCGCCGCGTCGGGGCCGATGCAGACCGCCGACCAGCGCTCGGGGGCGTAGTAGCGCGCGACCGCGGCGAGCACGTCGTCGCGGGTGACCGCGTCGACGTGCGCCACGATCTCGTCGAGCGACAGGACGGGCAGCTCGAGCAGCACCGAGCGCCCCAGCGACTGCATGCGGCTGGTCACGCTCTCGTGGTTCAGCGCCAGCTGCCCCTTGAGGTGGTTGCGGGCTCGCGAGACGGACTCCTCGGTGACCTCGTCGGAGAGCCGCGCGAGCACGTCGAGCGTCACCGAGAGCGCCTCGTTGACGGCGCCCTCGCGCGAGCCGACGTAGACGGCCGTGAGGCCGGCGTCGGCGTAGAGCGACGTTTACGAGTACACCGAGTAGGCGAGGCCGCGCCGCTCGCGCACCTCCTGGAAGAGGCGCGAGCTCCACGACCCGCCGAGGATCGCGTCGGCGACGAACACCGCCCAGCGGTCGGGGTCGGCGCGCCGCGGACCCGGGCCGCCGAGACAGACGTGGTACTGCTCGGTGTCCTTCTCGGCGAAGCTGGCCACGTGGCGCTCGCCCGGCGGGCTCAGCACGGGGCGCGGGACCTCGGCTCCCGGTTCGGGGCGGAAGTGCCGCACGGTCAGGTCGCAGAGCCGGGCGTGGTCGACGTGGCCGGCGGCGGCGATGACGATCCCCGGGTTCACGTAGTGCGCGTCGTGGTAGGAGCGCACGACCTCGTCGTCGAGGCCGGCGAGCGTCGCCGTGTGGCCGATGATGGGTCGCCCCAGCGGGTGCTCGCCGAAGACCGCGCGCGCGAGGTCGTCGTGCACGAGCTCAGGAGGCGAGTCCTCGTACATCGCCACCTCTTCGAGCACGACCTCGCGCTCGTGGTCGAGGTCGGCGAAGGACGGCCGCGCGACCATCTCGGCGAGCACCTCGAACGCCCTGTCAAGGTCCTCGTCCAGGCAGCGCACGTGGACGATCGTGTGCTCCTTCGAGGTGGCCGCGTTGGGCTCGGCGCCCATGTCGTCGAAGATGTGGGCGATGTCCCACGCCGAGAAGCGCGCCGAGCCCTTGAACACGAGGTGCTCGATGAAGTGCGAAACGCCGCCGAGCTCCGGCGGTTCAAGCCGGGAGCCGGCGGCGATCCACACCCCGAGGGCGACCGAGCGGACGCCGTCGACGCGTTCGCTCGCGACCCTCAGGCCGTTCGTGAGCAGGGAGAGCTCGTAGTGGGCCGTGACGACCTCCGACGGCCGCTTACGACTCTTGCTGCTCGGGCGCCTGCACGGGACGCAGGCCGATACGGCCGCGCGCCTTGTCGATCTCGACCACCTCGACGGTGACGATGTCGCCGCGCTTCATGACGTCCTCGACCGAGCTCACGCGCTGGCCCTTGGGGGCCATGCGGGAGATGTGGACGAGGCCGTCGGTGCCCTTCTTCAGCTCGACGAAGGCGCCGAAGTCGGTCGTCTTCACGACCTTGCCGGTGAAGACGTCGCCGACCTCGACCTCCTTGGTCATGGCCGTGATGCGCCCGATGACGGCATCGGCGGAGTCCTTGTCGGCGGCGCAGATGAAGATCGTGCCGTCGTCCTGGATGTCGATGTCGACGCCGAACTCGTCGGTCATGCCGCGGATCGTCTCGCCGCCCTTGCCGATGACGAGGCCGATCTGGTCGGGGTTGATCTGGATGGTGAAGATGCGGGGGGCGTACGGCGAGAGCTCCGCCCGAGGCTCGGGCAGCGTCTCGCGCATGCGCTCGAGGATGAAGAGCCGGGCGCGCCTGGCCTGCTCGAGCGCGCCCTTCAGGATCTCGAAGGTCACGCCGGTGATCTTGATGTCCATCTGCAGGCCGGTGATGCCGTCGCCGGTGCCGGCCACCTTGAAGTCCATGTCGCCGAGATGGTCCTCGACCCCGGCGATGTCGGTCAGCACGACGTAGTCGTCACCCTCCATGATGAGACCCATCGCGATACCGGCCACGGGGGCCTTGATCGGCACGCCGGCGTCCATCAGGGAGAGGGTCGAGCCGCAGACCGAGGCCATCGACGAGGAGCCGTTGCTCTCGAGGATCTCGGAGACGAGGCGGATCGTGTACGGGAAGTCGACCTCTTCGGGCAGGACCGGCACGAGGGAGCGCTCGGCGAGCGCGCCGTGGCCGATGTCGCGGCGCTTGGGGCCACGCATGAAGCCCGTCTCCCCCACCGAGTACGGCGGGAAGTTGTAGTGGTGGATGTAGCGCTTCTTCTCGACCACGGAGAGGTCGTCGATGCGCTGGAACTCGCCGGTGCCGCCAAGGGTGAGCAGCGTGAGCGCCTGGGTCTGGCCGCGCGTGAAGAGCGCGCTGCCGTGCGTGCGCGGCACGAGGCCGACCTCGGAGGTGATCAGGCGGATCTCGTCGGTCTTGCGCCCGTCGGGGCGGCGCTTCTCGACGGCGATGCGGTGGCGGATGATGTCCTTCTCGAGCTTGGCCACGGCGCGCTTGACCTGGAGCACGCGCTCCGGGTCGGGCTCGTCGCCGCCGGCGAGCTGCTCGAGGGCGCGGGTGCGCACGTCGGCGGTCGCCGTCTGGCGCTCGAGCTTCTCGACGACCTGCGTCGCCGCGTCCATGTCGGCCCCGAAGGCCGCCTGGACCTCGGCGAAGACGCCGGGGTCGAGCGTCGGCTCGGCGACCTCGCGCTTGGGCACGCCGACCGCCTCGCGCAGCTGGAGCTGCACGTCGACGAGCTTCTTGATCTCGCCGTGGGCCAGCTCGAGCGCCTCGAGGATCAGCTCTTCGCCGACCTCTTTGGCGCCGGCCTCGACCATCACGATGGCGTCGGCGGTGCCGGTCACGATGAGGTCGAGCGTCGACTCCTCGTGGACCTCGGTGAGCGTCGGGTTCACGACGAGCTCGCCGTCGATGTAGCCCACGCGCACCGTGCCGACCGGCCCGTTGAACGGGATCTTCGAGATCGTCAGGGCGGCCGAGGCGCCGATGCTGGCGAGCACGTCGTACGCGTTCTCGCGGTCGCTCGACAGCGTGGTCGCCACGACGTGGACTTCGTTCATGAAGCCCTTGGGGAACAGCGGCCGGATCGGGCGATCGATCTGGCGGTCGGCCAGGATCGCCTTCTCGCTCGGCCGCGACTCGCGCTTGATGAAGCCGCCGGGGATCTTGCCGGCGGCGTAGTGACGCTCCTCGACGTCGACCGTGAGCGGGAAGAAGTCCTGCCCCTCACGCACGTCGTCGCGCATGACCGCGGTGACGAGCACCATGGTGTCGCCGCAGCGCATGAGCACCGCGCCGTCGGCCTGATGAGCCATGCGGCCGGTCTCGAACGAGATCGTCTTGCCGCCTATCTCTACGTCTACTCTATTCATCTCTTCCTTCGTCATCCTCTCCTCCCCGCCACGGCTGCAGCGTCGATCGTCCCAGGGTGGGGCGCGCTGACTTGACGGGGGTGGCTCGAGCCGCTACTTGCGGAGCTCGAGCTCCTTGACGAGCGCACGGTAGCGCTCGAGGTCGCGCGCTTGCAGGTAGTCGAGCAACCTGCGGCGCCGTCCGACCATCTTCAGCAGTCCACGGCGTGAGTGGTGGTCCTTCTTGTGGAGCTTGAGGTGCTCGGTGAGCTCGTCGATGCGCTTCGTGAGGAGCGCGATCTGCACCTCGGGGGATCCGGTGTCGCCGTCATGCTTGGCGTGCTTGGCGATGATCGCCTGTTTGTCGTCGGTCGTGAGTGCCAGGGGAAACACCTCCTTCGGAGGCTACTCCGGAGACCCAGTCACAGGTCGGCGGCCTGTGACCGAGAAACGGTCCGCGGTAGGGTACCACACGCCCGGGGGCCGACAAACCTGGGGGCGGCCGGCGGCCGTGCGTCGCCGGGGGGGCGACAGACCCGAGCGGCCGGCGACGGCCCGCCGTCGCGGTCGCCGCCCGGAGACTTCGCCGCCGCGCTCAGGCGGACGAGGCCAGACCCACCTCGGCGTAGGCGGGGTCGTCGAGCGCCGCGGTCTCGTCGACGTCGCGGCGCATGCGCGCCACGAGCTCGTCGGGCGAGGCGAAGCGCTCCTCTCCGCGCAGGCGGTGGAGGAAGTCGACGCGCAGGTCGCGGTGGTAGAGGTCGCCCTCGAACCCGAGCAGGTGCGCCTCGACGCTGACCGGGGCCTTCTCCTCCTCGAGGCTGGTGAAGGTGGGGTTGTGCCCGACGTTGACCGCGGCGCGGTACCAGTCGTCGCCGACCTGCACGCGCGCCGCGTACACGCCGATCCCCGGGAAGATGGTGCCGGCCTCGACCTCGATGTTCGCCGTGGGGAACCCGAGCGTGCGTCCGCGCCGCACCCCGGCGACCACGCGTCCGGTGGCCGACGGCGGCCGGCCCAGGATCTCGCGCACGTCGTCGAGGTCGCCCTCGCGCAGGAGACGCCGGATGCGCGTCGAGCTGATCGTGTGGCCGTGCTCGGTCACGAGGTCGACGACGATCGCCTCGTACCCGTGCTCGGCTCCGCAACGCCGCAGGGCGGCGGCGTCGCCGGCCCCGCCGGCGCCGAAGTTGAAGTTCTCGCCCACGACGACGACGCGCGCCTGCAGGGCCCCGGAGAGCAGGGCACCGCAGAACGCCGCCGGGGGGAGCTCGGCCATGGCGCGGTCGAAGGGCAGCACGACGAGCTCGTCCGGGCCGAGGGCGGCGATCAGGCGCCGCTTCTCGTCGAGCGAGGTGAGGAGCCGTGGCTGGCGCGCGGGGTCGACGACGGCCAGCGGGTGACGGTCGAAGGTCACGACCGTGGCCCGCAGGCCGCGCTCCGCGGCCGCGCGGAGGGCGGCCTCGATGACGCGGCGGTGGCCGATGTGGACGCCGTCGAAGGTGCCGAGGGCGAGCGCCCTCGGCACGGGTTCGGCGTCCATCACATCGGTCACGAGCAGCATCAGGGGGTCCCCGGCGCGGGTGGCGTCACGAGAACGTCCCGGCGGTCGCCGTCACGCGCACGGGCTCGCTCGCGGTCAGCGGGTCGGCCACGGTTCAGATCCGCACGAGGAGCCGTAGGCCGGGTCCGTCCTCGACAGGGCCGTAGACGGCGATCAGCTCGCCGCGGTACACGGCGCGCACCGCGCCCTCGGCGGTGCCCGAGAGGCGCGCCCCGTTGCGCACCAGCGGGACCTGGGACGCGGAGAGTTCGACCGCGGGCAGGAACTGCAGTGCCGCGCCCGGCGGCACGAGGCCGGGGATGTGCAGGTCGCCGGGGGCGCGCTCGGCGACCTCGCTCTCGAAGGCCTCGAGGGACTGCGCGTCGTCGAGGCGCAGGGCGCCGGTCGCCGTCCGCGCGAGCTCGTGCAGGTGAGCCCCTGCGTCGACCGCCTCGCCGATGTCGGTGGCGAGCTGCCGCACGTAGGTGCCCTTCGAGCAGGCGATGCGGCAGCTCATCGTCTGCGCCGCCTCGTCGAACCCGAGCACCTCGATGGCCGAGATCTCGACCTCCTTCACGGGGGTCTCGACGACCTCGCCGCGGTGGGCCTTCTTGTACAGCCGCTCGCCGTCGACCTTGACCGCCGACGTCATCGGCACGCGCTGGCTGATGCGCCCGACGAAGCGCGGCAGCACGGCCTCGACCTCGGCGGCGGTCACGCGCCGGCCGCTCTCCCCGAGCGTCCCCGTGCGGTCGCCGGTGTCGGAGCGCACGCCGAAGCGCACCACGCACTCGTACTCCTTGGGCAGGTCGACGAAGAAGCGCGCCAGCTTCGTCGCCCGCCCCACGAGCACCACGAGCAGCCCGGTGGCGAACGGGTCGAGGGTGCCGGCGTGCCCCACCTTGCGCACCGCCGGCCGCAGCACGCGGCGCACGCGGGCGACGACGTCGTGCGACGTGAAGCCCTCCGGCTTGTCGATCAGGAGGAGGCCGTCTTCAGGCGCCTTGCGAGTTCGGAACTGAGCCATGCCGTCACCTCCTCCGGGGAGTCGTCGGCCGAGAAGCCGGCCGCCTGCCGGTGGCCCCCGCCCCCCCGGGCGGCCGCCACGGCGCTCACGTCGAGGCCGCTCGACCGCAGGCTGACGCGGCAGCGCGGGCCGGAGGACTGCTCCTTGACGAGCGCCGCCGCCTCGACGCCGTCGCCCGCGCGCAGGCTCTCGACCCCACCCTCGGTGTCGCCCTCGGCGGCGCCGGCGGCGGCCACGTCGGCCAGGGTCAGCCCGGCGACGAGGGCGCGCCCGCCGGCGACCTCACGGGCGCCGGCGACGGCCCGCGCCCAGAGGCGCAGCCCGCCCAGCGGCCGCCGCTCGTAGAGCGCCGTGTAGATCGCCGTCGGGTCGGCGCCGAGACTCACGAGCCAGGCCGCCGTGCTCAGCGTGTGGGCGCTCGTCGACGAGTGCCTGAAGTGACCCGAGTCGAAGGAGATGCCGGCGTAGAGCGCCGCCGCGGCGGCGGGCCGCGGCGCGAGCTCGAGGGCGCGGGCGAGGTCGCAGACGACCTCGGCCGTGCTGCTCGCCGCCGGGCGCAGCAGCACGAGCTCGCCGAAGCGCGTGTTGTCCTGGTGGTGGTCGATGTTCACCACGGGTCCGTCCCACGACTCCACACCCAGGGCGAGGCGCGGCACGCTGCCGCTGTCGAGGGCGTAGAGCGGCGTGCCGGCGGACGGCACCTGCGTCGCCACCGGCACGCCGCCGAGAGCGACGTCGGCGGCGGGCAGCTCGGGCTCGTCGACGATGTGCAGCGTCGCCTCGACGCCGAGCTGGGCGAAGAGGTCGGCCATGCCGGCGGCGGCGCCGAGCGCGTCGGCGTCGGGCCGCTCGTGCACGGCGAGGGCGACGCGGCGCTCGCCGCGCATGCGGCGCGCGACCGCGGCGAGGTCGGCGGCCAGCGCCTTCACGAGCCGGCCTCCTCGTCACCCTTGGGCGTCTCCTCGCCGGCGTCGTGCGTGTCCTCGCCGGCGTCGTGCGTCTCCTCGCCGGCGTCCGCCGGCTGGGCGTCGTCGACGCGTAGCGCCTCTGGGGTCGTCTGGGCTTCGTCGACGCGTGGCGCCTCTCCGGCCGCCTCGGTCTCGGCGCCCTCGCCGGCAGCTCCGCCGTCGTCGTCCGCGCCGGTCTCCCCCGCCGCGCCGCCGCGCGCCTCGAGCTCGGCCGCCTCGCGGCGGATCAGGCTCTCGATGCGCTGGGCGTTCACCGACGTCGGGTCGTAGACGAACTCGATCTGCGGGGTGCGCTTGAGACGCAGGCCCGTCGTGATCGAGGCCTGCAGGACACCGCGCGCCTGCCGCAGCGCCTCGAGGGTCGCGTCGCGCTCCTTGGCCGTGCCGAGGACGCTGACGAACACCTTGGCGTGCCGCAGGTCGGTGGAGGTCTCCACCCCGGTCACGGTGACGAAGCCGACGCGCGGGTCCTTGAGCCGCTCGACGATCGCCGCCGAGACCGACTCCTTGATGCGCTCGTTGATCCTCAGGAGGCGATGTCCCACAGGCTCTCCACCCCCTCGACCGTGCGCAGCACCACGCGGACGTCGCCCTCGAGGCCGTGCAGGTAGCGGTCGACCTCGGCGAGCTGCTCGTCGGCCTGGCGCGGCGACGAGGCCGCCAGGACGATGAGGACGCGCGAGGTCTGCCAGGTGTCCTGCCCGCCGACCTCGCTGAAGGACGCCTTGAAGCGCCGCTGCACGACGTCGCGCAGCGACCGCAACGGACCGCGCTTCTCCTTGAGCGATCGCGTGCCGGGGAAGTGCAGGTCCGCGAGCAGGACGCCGATGCTGGCGTCAGACCTCACGGGCGACTTCGCGGGTCTCGTACGCCTCGAACACGTCGCCCTCCTTGACGTCGTTGAAGCCGTCGAGAAGGATGCCGCACTCGAAGCCCTCCTGGACCTCGCGCGCGTCCTCCTGAAAGCGCTTCAGGGAGCCGATACGGCCGTCGGGCACGACGACGTCGCTGCGCAGCACCCTCGCCTTCGAGCCGCGGGTGATGGTGCCGTTGGTCACCATGCAGCCGGCGATGTTGCCGAGCTTCGAGGCCTTGTA
>DATHSP010000004.1:0-4718 GCA_035464075.1 Thermoleophilia bacterium
CCCCCCCCCCCCCCCCCGGGGGGGAGGCGATGATGGACTCCGGCCCCAGATCGTGGACGAGCGCGGCGGCGGCGATCAGCTCGACCGCGGTGGTCACCCCGCAGGCCTCGCCCCGCCGTTCGTCACCCTCTCCGTGCACGGCGTGCTCCGCCGCGCGCAGGCGATCGGCGACCGCGGCCACGATGTCGGCGTGCGGCTGGGCGACGGACGACGCGTACATCGACATGATCAGCTCGTCGAAGCTGGCGAAGCCCGGGGCGTCGGCGACCCTGAAGACCAGGGCGGCGACGCCGTCGCGGCGCACCGCTTCGACCGTCGCCAGGCGGGGGTCGATGCCCGCCGCCTTGAGGACGGGACGCACGACCTTGTCGAGCGGACCGCGCGCACCGGGCCGCGCGCCGCTCAGGTCGAGCAGCGCCGCGACCAGCCGGTCGCCGCTGATACCGTTCGTGCAGTCCAGGTAGAGCACCATGCAGGCACTCTATCGGCGGGTGCAGGCCCTGCCAACAGCCCGTTGGCGGCGCCACGCCCGTCAACACCACGCAGCCTCAGTCGGCGTACGCCCCCGAGGCGCACTGGCGCTACGCTGGAGCCGGGCCCGTCGGCGCGCCGCGGCCGCGCCCGCCGGGATCGTGACGCCGGACCCGCCGTGACCCCCGCCGGCGTCGCGACCGCTGGTAGACTCCCCGCATGAGGATCGCCCAGCTGGCACCCCCGTGGATCGCCGTGCCCCCCGCGGGGTACGGCGGCACGGAGTGGGTCGTGCAGCAACTCTGTGACGGCTTGCCGCCGCGGGGCCACGAGGTCGTCCTCTACGCCGCCGGCGACTCGCACACGGGGGCCGAGCTGCGGGCGTGCTTCCCCCGGGCCATGCCCGAGCTCATGCAGAGGACGTCGATCGACGTCTGCCACGTGCGGTTCGCCCTCGACGACATCCTCGCCGACGGAGGCTTCGACCTCATCCACGACCACTCCGGCTTCCTCGTCCCCGCGTTCCGCCGCTGCCTCGACCTGCCGCCGGTGCTCCACACCATCCACTGTTCATTCAACGCCGAGACCACCCCCTTCTACGCCCGGTTCGGGGGAGAGGTCGTCTACAACGCCATCAGCGAGTACCAGCGGTCCCAGGGGCCGCCGGGCATGGACTGGGCCGGCGTCGTCTACAACGCCATCGCCGTCGAGGACTGGCCGTTCGTGCCGGAGAAGGACGACTACCTCCTCGCCTTCGGGCGCGTCTGCGAAGCCAAGGGCTTCCACCTCGCCATCGAGGCGGCGCGTCGTACGGGGCGCCGCCTCATCATGGCCGGGGTGGTGCAGGAGCAGTCCGCCGACTACTTCCACGAGCGCGTCGAGCCGCACGTCGACGGCGAGCAGATCCTCTTCGAGGGCGAGGTCTCGCTGGCGCGCAAGCGCGAGCTCTTCGCCCACGCCTACGCCTACGTGTTCCCGATCGTCTGGCCCGAGCCCTTCGGCCTCGTGATGATCGAGGCCCTGGCCACGGGCACGCCCGTCGTCGCCCTGCGACAGGGCTCGGTGCCCGAGGTCGTCACCGACGGACGCACCGGCTTCGTGCGCGACGACCTCGACGGCCTCGTCGCCGCCGTCGCCCGCGTGGGCGAGATCGATCCCGGGGTCTGCCGGGCGGAAGTCGAGCGCCGCTTCTCGGTCGAGCGCATGGTCGGCGACTACGAGGCCGTCTACCGGCGCCTCGTCGCGCGCCGCTGACCACGGCGGCGATGGCGGGGGCCGGCGTGAACGCGCCGCATTCCGTGTCCGCGCCGCAGCGGGTGACCATCGACTCCTGCGGCGTCCCGTTGGCCGCCCTCCTCTACCTTCCCGACGCCTGCCCGCGAGGCGCGCTGCTCGTCTGCCACGGCGCCGGCAGCCGCAAGGAGAACCACGTGATCATGGCCGAGCAGGCCGTGGCCGCGGGCCTCGCCGCCCTGCCCTTCGACTTCCGCGGCCACGGCGAGAGCAGTGGGGCGATGGATGCCGACGGCAGCGACGACGTGATCGCCGCCGGCGACGCGTTGCTGCGGCTCTCCGGAGCCCCGTGGGTCGCGGCGCGCGGGGCCAGCATGGGCGCGATGCTGCTGGTGCTGGCCGCCCGTCGCCGCCCGGACCTGCTGCGCTCGCTCGTTCTGCTGTGCCCCGCCGACGGCCCCTCCCTGCTGCGCGGCCTCGACCGGGCGGCAGGGCGCGACAGCCGGTCCGCACCGCGGCCCTCGGGAGGTGCCGCCGCGGCCTCACCCGCGGACCCGTCGTGGCCGGAAGACCGCTACGCGGGGCGCTTCGACGAGGCCGCCCTGCGGCCGTTCCTCGCGCGCCTCGACCTGATCGCCGAGGCACGCGGTCTGCGCCGCGTGCTGCTCGCCCACGCGCGCGACGACGCCGAGGTGTCCTTCGACCACAGCCGCCGTCTGGCGGCGGTGCTCGAGCCCCCGGCTCGCTTCATCGTCCTCGCCGAGGGGGGCCACCACGGCCCCGGCCGCTCGCCTGATGTGGCGCGGGCGACGCTCGCCTGGGTGCTGGCCCACGGCACGACGGTCTGAGATGGCGCTCACGGCACCGGCTCAACGGCCGGGCGGGGCTCAGTAGCCCAGCGCCTGCAGTGAGTGGGCGGCCACGCCCCCGATCAGGAGGGCGATCGCCACCGTCCCGAGGCTCACGTAGGCCGTCCGCCGCCAGCCCAGCTCGCGGCCGAGGACGGCGATCGTCGCCACGCAGGGCACGTAGAGCGACGCCACGAGGGCGAAGGTGACGATCTGGCTCGTGTCCATGAACGAGCTGATGTCCTGCACGCTGGCGCCGTAGGCGACGACGGCGAAGGTGAGCAGGAGTTGCAGGGCGAGCTCCTTGCGCAGGATGCCGAAGACCAGGGTGAGACCCGCCACGGCGGGCAGCATGAGCCAGGTCTCGACCACCGGCGAGAGCGGCTCCGTCAGTTCCCAGATCCATCCGGTCTCGTAGAGCGCCCCCAGGACCATGCTGCCGATCACGATGATGGGGGCGGCGTCCCAGACGAAGTCGCGGAACCGCCGCCACGTCTTCGCCCCCACCTGGCGGAGCACCGGCCGCCGGAAGGGGAACATCTCCATGACCAGGCCTTGTTTCTCGCCGGGGAGAAGGCGGTTGAGACCCAGCCCGGCGAGCACGCCGACGGCGATGAGCACGGCGTAGACCAGGATGGCCCACTGCCACCCCGCGTAGAGGGCGACCGCCCCGATGATGATGGCGGTGCGGGCGCTGCACGGGGTGAGCGTGATCAGGGTGCTGGCGATGAGGCGCTCGCGCATCGAGTTGAGGGTGCGCGTGCCGATGATCGCCGGCACGTTGCAACCCAGGGCGGCGATCAGCGGTATCACGGCGCGCCCGTGCAGGCCGAAGCGGTGCATCACGCGGTCGGTCAGGAAGGCGGCGGCGTTAAGGTAGCCCGAGTCCTCGAGCAGGGCGAGCAGCACGTAGAACGTGAGGATGTAGGGGATGCCGATCGCCAGTGTGGCGATCACGCCGCCGTCGACGCCCCAGAGGATGGTGCGCCCCAGGGCGCCGTCGCCGAAGATCGCCGTCACCCCGTCGGTGAGGAACGGCGAGACGGTCGCCTCCCAGGCGCTGGTCAGGACCCCGGAGAGGAAGCCGCCGACGACGAACAGGACGGTGAAGACGGCGGCCACGACGCCGCCGAGGATCGGCAGGCCGGTCCTCGGCGTCGTCGTGATGCGCCACCAGGTGTCGGGGGCGCTGCCCGGCGAGGCGGTGCAGGTCTCGGCCAGGCGGCGGGCGACGTCGTGGCGCTGGCGGGCGACGAGCAGCGGCAGCGCCTCGTCGCCGGGGTCGAACGGCAGCTCGCCGAACTCGGCGAGCGCCGCGGTCGTCTCCGGGTCACCCTCGAGGACGGCGAGCGCCGCCGCGCGCGACGAGAGCCCGAACGGCAGCTCGCGCCTCGCGCCGCGCTCGTCGAGCAGCGCTTCGAGCTCGTCGATGCGCTCCTCGACCAGCGGACCGTAGCGGCGCCGGCGCCCGCGGCCCGCACCGTCGCCGGCCTCGGCCACGGCGAGCACGGTGCGCATCACGCCTTCGACGCCTTCGCCCTTGGAGGCGACCGTGCGCACCACGGGCACGCCGAGCTCGCGGGCCAGGACGGCGGCGTCGATATCGATGTGCCGCCGGCGCGCCTCGTCGACCAGGTTGAGCGCGACGATCACGCGGTACCCGAGGTCGAGCAGCTGGAGGACGAGGTAGAGGTTGCGGGCCAGGTTGGTGGCATCGACGACGGCGACCACGACGTCGGGCCGGGCCTCGAGCAGCGCCGCCCGGCCCACCCGCTGGTCGCCGGCGTGGCCCTCGAGGGCGTAGGTGCCCGGCAGGTCGATCACCTCGACGGCGTGCCGGCGCCAGCGCGTGCAGACCGCGGACGCGGTCGTCGTGACCCCGGCGCAGTGCGCCGTGTCGCAGGCGGCGCCGGTGAGGCAGTTGAAGAGCGACGACTTGCCCACGTTGGGGTTGCCGGCGAGGCAGACGGCGAGGGTGCCCGGTTCGCGCTCGGCGGCGGGCCGGGGTGTCGTGACCGCGGTGGTCATGGCTTACGCATCCCGATCCTGCCGACGGCCTCGCACGCGGGCACGCTTCGGGCGCCCGCCCCGCGCGTGAGCGGCGATCCCTCTGTCGGCGCCGCGATCCCCGGGGCGTTCGCGCACGAGGAGCTTGCCGGCGACCTC
>DATHSP010000005.1:0-4634 GCA_035464075.1 Thermoleophilia bacterium
GCCGACTTGAGGCTCATCGTGCCGATGATGTTACGCAGGGTGGTGCGGGCGAGGTTCACGATCTGGCGCTCGTACTGGGCCACGTTGTACTGCGAGGCCTTAACGTTCTCCTCGTCGGCCCTGACCTTGAGGTAGACCTGCGCGTCGACGCGCGCGTTGAGGTTGTCGTTGGTGATGATGGTCTGCGGCTGCGCGTCGACCAGCGCCTCGCGGATATCGACCTTATACATGTGCTCGATCAGCGGGATGATGACGTGGAAGCCCGGTCCGGCGAAGCGGTTGTACTTGCCCAGCCGCTCCACGAGGCCGCGACTCGTCGGGCGCACGATGCGGATGCCCGCCACGAGCACCGCCACGACGAAGAGGATGAAGACGACCACGGCGACTGCGACGATGTAGCCCACGATGACCCCGTTCTCGGTGACCTGGGCAGCCGCCGCCCGGCGCCGTCGCCGGCCAAGCCCCTCCAGACTGCCGTCACCCCCATGATAGTGCCTGCCGTGAGGGAGAGGAAGGCTCAGCCATGTCGGCCGGAAGTCAGGCCCGCGCGGCGACCGACGGGCGCAGGAGAGCGTGAGCGCCGAGCGGCAGCCCCGCGTGCCGCGCGGCGAGCGGGCACTTCACCTTGAGGAGGAAGAAGACGGGGGCATCCACGTCGCTCAGGGACTCGTAGTTGCCCTGCCCTTTGGCGATGATCACGTCCGCCGCCCCGAACACGCGCCCGAACTCGGGCGAGCAGTCGGAGAGCACGGTGCCCGGCGCGTCCGACCCGTTCTCCATGACCGAGGCCAGCGCGTCGAGCCCGGCCGCGCGGGCGTCGGCGAGCGTCGCGTCGTTCAGGACCGGGGCACCGCGCACGGCGACGACGACGCGGTCGTGCGGGAGCTGCTCGACGAGCAGCCCGTCGACGACGATCTCGCCGCTGTTGTCGGTGAGGTATACGATGCGCTCGGCCCGCGCGACGGCGCCGCGCAACTCTTCCAGGTCGCCGTGCAGGGGCTCCTCGAGGCCACGGCGAAGGTCGCGCACGAGCCGGTCCACGGCCCCCTGACTCCCGCCGCCTGCATGCTCGCCGCCGACGGCCGCTGCGGTGCTGATGCCCGCGTCGAGCGCGTTGGCGGCGATCGCCAGCCGTGTGGCGGCCGCGAACCGGTCGGGTGCGGCTTCGACCGACTCCCGCAGAAGCGGCTCCGCGGCGAGGGCGATCGCGTTCGCGCGTGCCTTCAGAGAGACGTACGGGTCCCCGTCGCCGGTCAGACGACGCACGAGCCGGTGGACGCGCTGCGCGATCTCCGGTGGTGACGATCCGAGGTCGACCTCTGCCGCGAGAGCCCTCAGCACGTGCCGCATCACCTCGCGCTGCGCCGCCTCGGCGGTGCCCGCACAGCGCAGCGCCCCGAGGGCCTGACGGGTGAAGCACGGTATGCAGTCGAGCGCGGTGTGCACAGCGGTCCGGCGCCCTTCCCCCGTTGTGTCCGCTCCGTGGCGGTCGTGGTCTCGCCCAAGATCCGGCCGCAAGCTGGTATTATGAGCATATGCTCAATCTCCGCGTGCGTCGACCGACCGCGACACGTGAGGCGCACGGCACGCGGTGGCACAGACGAGGAGACGACAGATGACGCACGATCACGAGATGGACGAGCTGCAGTTGTCGACCGTGGCCAGCGACCATGCACTGCGCCCCCGCCACTGGGGAGCCCTCATCGGCTCGAGCGGTCACGCGCGCATCAAGGGGCCGTGCGGCGACACGATGGAGTTCTGGGTCGACATCGAGTCGGGCCGCGTACGGCACACCTCGTTCGTCACCGACGGCTGCGGGAGCGCCCGGGCGTGCGGGGACATGGCGGCGGAACTGTCCGAGGACCGGGCCGTCGATGACGCCCTCGGCCTCTGCCAGGCGGACATCCTCGAGGCGCTCGACGGCATGCCCGCCGAGACGGAGCACTGCGCGCTGCTGGCCGCGAACACCCTGCACGCGGCGTGCAGGGACTCTCTCCAAGGTCGATCCGAGGCCGGCGCCCGCGGCGACGGCGAACGTGGGACACAGGAGGACACACGATGAGGATCGCCATACCCGTAGTCAACGGTGTGCTGTCGGCGCACTTCGGGCACTGCCAGTGCTTCGCTCTGGTCGACGTAGACCAGGCAACGAAGCGCGTGCTCGGGCGCGAGGACGTGGACGCACCCCCGCACGAGCCCGGACTGCTGCCGGCCTGGCTGGCGCAGCGCGACGTCGACGCGATCATTGCCGGCGGGATGGGCCGCCGCGCCCAGGACCTCTTCTCGCAGCACGACATCCAGGTGATCGTGGGCGCTGAGGCGAGAGCGCCGGAGGCGCTGGTCGCAGAGTACCTCGCCGGTACGCTCGTGACCGGCGCGAACGTCTGCGATCACTGAAGGGCGGGGCCGGCCCGCGAGGTCGGCGACACGACTTCGCGGAGACGGGGAATGCTGTCGCCATGAGTCCCCCGAGAGAGGGTGAACGGCCGCCCCGGCCGCGCGAGTCCGTCTGGGACTACCCGCGCCCGCCGCGGGTGGTGCCGAGCGACCGCCGCGTGCGCGTCGAAGCCGGCGGCGAGGTCGTCGCCGACACGCGCCGCGCCCTGCGCGTGCTCGAGACGAGCCACCCCCCGGTCTACTACATCCCGCCCGGGGATGTGCGCCGCGACCTGCTGCGCCCGTCGTCGCGACGCACGATCTGCGAGTTCAAGGGCGTCGCCTCCTACCACGACCTGGTGATCGGCGAGCGGGTCATCCGGGACGCGGCCTGGAGCTACGCGGAGCCGCGTCCCGGCTACGAGAGCCTGCGCGACCACCTCGCCTTCTACCCCGGCAAGATGGACGCCTGCTACGTCGACGACGAGCGCGTCGCCGCCCAGCCCGGTGACTTCTACGGCGGCTGGGTCACGAGCGACGTGGAGGGGCCGTTCAAGGGGGGTCCGGGCACGCGGGGCTGGTAGAACGGCCCCCTTGCGACAGACTCGGACCGCGGAACGAGGACGCGGCGGAGACACGGACCCGTCGCGACCGCCGCGGAGCGCCACCATGCCGACGGAGATTGCCCACGCCAGAGGGAGGGGCCGATGATACCCAAGGCCTTCCTGCTTTGCTGCGCAGCCTACGTCCTGCTGCTGGGCGGCTGCGCGGGAGACGAGGACGCGGCACAGGACGCAGGTGAACCGGTGGGGTCGCCGGCCCCTCAGGTCAAGACCTACACGAACAAGACCTTCGCCTTCTCGCTCGAGTATCCGGCCGACTGGCAGCGCCAGGATCTCGGCATGAACCCAGCTGGACTCGACGTCGACTTCGCGACGATCTTCTCGACCACGAGCGTGCGCAGCTCCGCCGCCCAGACCGGAGGCAAGGATCGGACGGCGGCCATCGTCTCGGCGGTGCGGCTGTCGGAGCCGCTCGGCAAGTCCGGCTTCCGCAGGTTGCTTCGAGAGGCGAAGGAAGAAGTGGCGACGAAGCCGGGTGGTTGGGTGGGAGCACCCGGCTACTCCGATATCGAGGTCGCGCGAAGCGAGTTCATAGAGCTCGCCGGGGTGCCCTGCCTGGTCGTGGACCAGACCTACCGCGACGACGAAGGCACCGGCCAGCACCGCCGTTACCTCATGTTCGGCAAGGGGGACGTGCTATACACGCTCTTCTTCGCCGCGACGGCGGCTCGCTGGCCGCAGGACCAGACCGAACTCGAGGCCATCGCCCAGTCCTTCGTCATCCTCTAGAGCCGCCAGCGGAGACGCCTTCGGGTGACCGCAGACGCCGACCGTGGTCGAGGGCGGGGAGACTTGGTGCCGGAGCCGGGAGTCGAACCCGGACGTCCCTCGCGGGACAAGGGATTTTAAGTCCCCGGCGTCTACCAGTTCCGCCACTCCGGCATCAGCGCAGAGTATACGCGGGACGGTGAGGCGTGCTCAGCCGAGATCCGGCCGCTCGGCCACCCAGAGGCCGGCTCCCTCGAGGATGCCCGACGTGGAGACGCGCAAGGCGTCGAGACCGAAGGCGCGACAGGCCTCGGCGGCGATGAGGGCGCCGGCGAGGATCACGTCTTCGCGCCCGCGGCGGATACCCGGAAGCTCGGCCCGCTGGGCGCTCGTCAGCTGCCGGAAACGCGCGATGGCGGCCTCGATCGCCGGCCGGCCGAGCTCGTAGCCGTCGACGAGCTCGCGGCGCCACTCGCGCAGCTCCAGGACGTAGGCGACGAGAGTGGTGAAGGTGCCGGCTACGCCGATGCCGACGGCCGGGCGGCCCGCGGACGCAACGACCTCGGCTGAGGCGGCGGCGAGCGCGTCCGCGACGAGCGCGCTCGCCCCCTCCCACTGCACGTCGGTCGGCGGGTCGTCGGCGAAGCAGCGCTCAGTCAAGCGCACGGCGCCGATGTCGACGCTGCGGACGGCGGCCGCCTCCCCCGTGACCCCGCTGCCGACGATGAGCTCGGTGCTGCCGCCGCCGATGTCGACGACCAGCAGCCGCTCGTGCACCGAACGAGCGAGCCCGGTGACCGCGCCGCGGAAGGCGAGCCGCCCCTCGAGGTCACCTTCGATGACCTCCCAGGGCCAGCCGTGATCGGCCTCCGACGGCGAGGCAGGCGAGGGTGCGGTCGACGGCCGCGGGCGCGAGGCGCCCGCGGC
>DATHSP010000006.1:0-1800 GCA_035464075.1 Thermoleophilia bacterium
GGTGCAGATCGGGAACTCCGTGCCGGTGGAGAGGTCGCGGCCGTAGATGTCGTAGGTCCCGTTGCGCACGTCGGCCCACACGACGATGTCGCCGGAGATGGCGGGGGAGGTCTGGCTCATCGCGGCCGTGCAGATGGGGGAGGTGATCGCAGCCACCACGTCGCGACCGTAGATGTCCCAGTTGCCGTTGCGGCTGTCCTCCCAGACGACGATGTCCCCCGAGACGGAGGGCGACTTCTGCGAGGCGAGGCCGTGATAGACGGGGCTCTCGATGTCGCTCTCGAGGTCGTAGCTGTAGACGTCGGGCGTGTTGCCGCCGGTGCGGAAGTCGGTCCAGGCCACGAGGTCGCCGTCGATGGCCGGGCGGGTCTGCCAGTACGCCGCCGTGCAGACCGGGAACTCGAGCTCGGCGACACGGTCGTACGCGTAGATGTCGGCCTCGGTGCCGGGGCGCATGTCCTCCCAGACGACGACGTCTCCGGAGACGGCCGGCTCCGACTGCTTGCTGCCCTGCACGCAGATCGGCTCCTGGACGACGACGGGCGCCGGCGCGCAGGCGACGGCGGCGCGGCCGTAGCGGTAGGCGCCGACCCACCACGACTTGACGGCGAACGCCGCGCCGGTCGAGGCGCCGACGCGCAGCCGGCACTCGGTCAGGCTCTTCCTCGAGAGGAGGACGGCGTCGGCCTTGAGGTCGCTCGTCACGTCGCCCGCGGCGAGCCTCGTGGTCCACCAGTCGAGGCCGCCGGCGGCGCTCTTCCACCAGGTCTTGGGGGCGGCGAAGGCGGCGCCGTCACTGTGGAAGACCCGCAGCGAGCTCGTCGCGCCGCCGAGGTCGTAGAGCACGAAGGCGTCGCCCCTGCCGTCGGCGTCGAGGTCGCCGCAGGCGAGCTTCGCGCGCGCCGCCTTGAAGTCGCCCCTCCACCAGCGGGTGCGGGTCACGGCGGTGCCGCTCGAGCGGAAGACGTCGAGGCGCGCGGTGGTCAGCGTCGTACGGTAGAGGCTGACGAGGTCGTCGCGGCCGTCGCCGTCGGCGTCGGTCGCCGCGACCTTGGCCTTGTCCCAGACGTACGAGGACGACGGGCAGACGACCTTCTTCGTCATCACGACCTTGTCGACGCCCGAGACCTGGGTCGCGGAGACGGTCGTGAGGTAGGCGTGCACGGCCGCGGTGTCGGTGCCGGTGCGATACAGGATGTAGGCGTCGTCCGCACCGTCGCCGTTGACGTCGCCGACGGCGAGCTTGGCGCGGCTCCAGGTGAGCGTGCCCTTCCAGGCCGTGGTCTTCACGTAGGCGGTCCCGGTGTTGAGGAAGGCGTAGAGGGCGCTGATGCCGGAGCCGCGGTCGTAGAGCACGAGCACGTCGGGCTTGCCGTCGGCGTTGAGGTCGCCGTGGGCGAGCTTGGCCTTGTCGCTGTTGAAGGCGCCGACCGAGCTCTTCCAGAAGCGCACTCTCGTGAAGCCCTCGTTGTCGGAGACGAAGGCGTGGAGGGCGGCGGTGTTGTCGCCCAGGTCGTAGAGGCTCGCGGTGTCCAGGCGGCCGGCGGTGTTCTCCACCGGGACGGGCTCGATGAAGCTGTCCTCGGCTGACGCCGCCGGGGCCAGGAGGAGCAGGAGCAGGACGACGAGCACGAGCGCCGGCAGCGCACGGCGAAACGACGGGACGACGGTGCGGACGCTCATGACCCCCCCTTGCCTTCCTTGACCCCCCTCAGGGCCGGCCGCGCTCGGGCGAACGCGGCTCTGGCGCGACTATATACCGGCGTAGTAGGAGGTGAATAGGGCGGGTTGGCGGCGCTC
>DATHSP010000007.1:0-3274 GCA_035464075.1 Thermoleophilia bacterium
CGGCGCAGCAGGTTCAGTGCGACAAGCCTGCCCGACACTCCTGCGCCGACGATGGCGATACGGACCATGCCTCCCTGCCTGTGTGCCGTGTCCGGGATCGCGACCTCTCGGCTACCCTTCCCTCAAGAGGGAGGGCATCACCCGTCTCCCGGCGGAGAACGGAGGCGTGGAGACTGCGACCGACCGCCGCTCCCCTATCGCTGTGAGAGCCGCAACAGGCGCGCGAGGTCGCTGCCGGCACCAGACCCTCATCGGCCTCGCGCAGACGAAGCCCGCGCACAAGGTGAAGGCAGCACGAGAGGGCTCTGCGACCGCAGCGTGCGGCCGCGACAGGCCGGTCACCGCGGCCGGCCGTCATCATGCCTGCGGCCGGCGCACGCGAGGCCGGCGCGCGCGAACCTACTTCCGCCCCCGCTTCGCGCGGTCCCCGAGGATCCTCTGGGCAGCCAGCCTGCCGGGGGCACCCATGACGCAGCCCCCAGGGTGGGTGCCCGAGCCGCACTGGTAGTAGCCTTCGATCGGCGTGCGGTACTGCGACCAGCCCGGCGCCGGGCGGAAGAAGAACATCTGCGGGGCGAAGAACTCGCCGGCGAAGATGTTGCCCTCCGAGAGCCCGACCGTGCGCTCGATGTGGAGCGGCGTCACGACCTCGCGCTGCAGCACGAGCTTGCCGAACCCCGGGAAGAAGGACTCCAGCGTGCGCTGCACGGTGTCGCCCAGGTTCTCCTTCTCTGAGTCCCAGTCGCTCTCGCGCAGCTTGTACGGGGTGTAGTGGATGAAGCACGACATGACGTGCTTGCCGGGCGGCGCCATGTCGGGGTCGATGGTGCTCTGGATCGCGCCGTCGATGTACGGCCGCGAGCTGTACCAGCCGTACTTGCCCTCGTCGAAGGCGCGCTCGAGGTAGTCGATCGACGGCCCGATGTTGGTGAACCCGCGGAAGATGTCCTCGCGGCCGGGGAGGGCAGGGTACTCCGGCAGCCCGTCGAGAGCGAAGTTGACCTTGGAGGACGTGCCCTGGAAGCGGAAGCGCCGGATGGTCTCGACGAGGTCGTCGGGCAGCTCGCGCGGCTCGACGAGCTCGAGGAAGGTGCGACGCGGGTCGAGGGCGCTGACCACGGTGTCGGCGTAGAACTCGGTGCCGTCGGCCAGGGCGACGCCCGTGGCCCGGCCGTTCTTCGTGATCACCGACGCGACCGGCGCCTCGAGACGGATCTCGGCCCCGAACGCCTGCGCCGCGCGGGCGAGCACCTGGGTGAAGCCGCCGTTGCCCTTCTTGTGGAAGGCCCAGGCGCCGAACTGCCCGTCGTGCTCCCCCAGCGAGTGGTACAACAGGACGAGGCCGGAGCCCTGCGAGCGCGGCCCCACCTTGGTGCCGATGATGCTCGAGCTCGCCAGGTAGCCCTTGAGGATCTCGGACTCGAAGTAGTCGTCGAGGAAGTCGGCGGCGCTCCCGGTCAGCAGCCGCACGGCGTTGTGGAGGGTGCGCTTGTCCATCCCCCGGAACCGCCGGCCCAGGTCGGCGAGTGCGAGGAGTTCCGCCGGGTCGTCGCTGAAGAGATCGGGCGGCGCCTGGTCGAAGAGCGGCTTGAGCGCCCGGCAGACCATGTCCAGGTCGTGGCTGTACTGCTCGTAGGCGTCGGCGTCGTGCTTGCTGTGGCGGGCGATCTCCTTGAGGTTCTGGCCGTGGTCCTGCGTCAGCCAGAGGTAGTCGCCGTTCTCCATCGGGGCGAAGGTGGACGACATGAGGAGCGGCATGAACCCGTGCTTGACGAGCTCGAGCTCCTGGACGATCTGCGGTCGCAGCAGCGAGAGGGCGTAGGAGAACGTGGTGAACCAGAAGCCGGGGCGCAGCTCCTCGGTGATGGCGGCGCCGCCGACGAGGTGGCGCCGCTCCAGGATCAGCGTCTTGAGCCCCGCCTTCGCGAGGTAGGCGCCGTTGACGAGGCCGTTGTGGCCGCCGCCGACGACGATCGCGTCGTAGGTGCGCTCGGCACGCGAGGCCGCAGCCTTCGTCGTCGCGGCCTTCGTCGTCGCCGGCCGCGCGGCGGCCTTGCGCCCGGGCGCGGCGGCCTTCTTCCCTGACCTCGCGGCCGTCGCGCCGGCCTCGGCCGGTGCCTTCCGCGACTCGGCGAGGCTCTTCCTGGACTCGGCGGGCTTCTTCTTGGGCGTCATCTCAGGCCGTCTTTCGCTCCGGGTTGAACAGCGGCAGCCGGGCCACCTGCGCGGCGACCGGCTCGTAGTGATGGTCCACGGTGAGCTCGAGCTTCACGGCGGTGCCGGGCTCCGCGAGGGCGGGGCTGACGCGCGCGAGCGCGATGTGGCGCTGGAGCACCGGCGAGTACATGAAGCCCGTCGCATAGCCCACGCGCTGCCGGTAGCCGTCGTCGTAGACCATCGAGTCCTCGATCACCGGCGTGTGGTCCTTGGGCGGGACCAGCCCGGCCTCGTCGTAGACCCGGTCGTAGTCCTGCCAGTCGACGACGAGGCCGCGCATCGCCCAGCGGGACGTCCCCTCGGCGATCTCGCGCTCCAGGGCGCGGCGGCCGACGAACGCGCGGTCGTCCTTCCTCAGATCGCCGAGCATCCAGCCCCAGCCGAGCTCGAGCGGTGTGGAGCGGTGGGCGTCGTTCCAGGCGTAGCGGCTCGAGTCGAAGTCGGCCTCGAGGAGGAGCAGACCGGCCTCGATGCGCAGCATGCTCAGGGCATCGAGGCCGAACGGCTGCACCCCGTAGCCCTGCACGCTCTCCCAGAGCGCGTCCCAGACGCGGAGGGCGTCGCCCGCGCCGACCCAGATCTCGTAGCCGAGGTCGCCGGTGAAGCCGGTGCGGCTGACCGTCACCTCGGCGCCTCCGATCTCGCCGGCGGTCACGCCGAAGTACGGGAGCCGCTCGACCTGCGGGACCAGCTTCGCGAGCAGGTCTCGCGAGCGGGGGCCCTGCAGGGCGAGCGCCCCGAGTTCGTCGCTGACCTCCTCGATGCGCACGTCCCTGCGCCCGATGCGGTCGGCGAACCAGGCCAGGTTGGGCTCGGCGCTGGTCAGGAGGAACTCGTCCCGCGCCGGGCGGAGGACGACGCCGTCCTCGACGACGAAGCCCCGCTCGTCGAGCCAGCACGTGTACTGGGCGCCCCCGGGAGCACACGCGCGGATGTCGCGGGCGAGCACTCCGGCGAGGAACGCCTCCGCCTCCCGCCCGGTCACGCGGTACTTGTAGAGCGGGCTCGTGTCGAAGAGGCCGGCCGCGTCGCGCACGGCGAAGTACTCGGCCTTGTC
>DATHSP010000008.1:0-1676 GCA_035464075.1 Thermoleophilia bacterium
CCATCGTCAGCTTCCCCAACTTCGCCCACTGGTCGCTGCGCGCCCAGCTCGCCTTCCGCGGGCGCATGCCGGTCTCGAAAGACCTGCCGTTCCAGTGGTGGGACACGCCCAACATCCACCTCTGCACGATCCGCGACTTCCGCGCCCTCTGCCGCGAGGAGGGGCTCTGCATCGAGCGCGAGATCGCCCTGCGCGCGCTCGACCGGCCCCCGGCCCGGCTGCGGCGGCCCAACCTCACGGCGCGCATCGCCATCTTCTCCGTGCGGCGCTGCTAGGGCCCCTCGGCGCCGCTCCCCCTGCGACCCGCATCCCCGCACAGGGTGTAGGCTGGCGCCGAGGCGCCGCCCCGGCGCCGCCGGAGCTCGGCATGCAGGAGGGAGTCATGGTCGAGAACATCCACTGGCTGGGGCACGACTGCTTCCGCGTCGAGGGCACGCACACCGTGTACTTCGACCCGTGGAAGCTCGCCCCCGACGCGCCGCCCGCCGACATCGTCCTCGTCACCCACGACCACCACGACCACTTCGACATGGACGACATCCGCAAGATCGCCGGTCCCGACACGGTGATCGTCGGGCCCAAGGTGGTGACCGACCAGGTGAGCGGCTTCGAGACCCTGACGGTCGCTCCGGGCGACACCGTCGAGGTCAAGTCGGCGAAGGTCACGGCGGTCCCCGCCTACAACCTCACCAAGTTCCGCTCCCCGGGAGTGCCGTACCACCCCAAGGAGGCCGGGTACGTCGGCTACATCCTCGACATGGACGGCCGCACCATCTACCACGCCGGCGACACCGACGAGATCCCCGAGATGCGGGGCATCGAGGTCGACGTCGCCCTTCTGCCGGTCAGCGGCACCTACGTCATGACCGGCGGCGAGGCCGCCGAGGCCTGCACGGTGATCAAGGCCGACGTCGCGATCCCGATGCACTACGGCTTCGACATCGGCAGCCCGGACGACGCCCAGCGCATGCGCCGGTTGTGCAAGATCCCCGTCCAGGTGGTCGAGAAGGAGGAGCGGTGACCGAGGCGACCCCCGGCTCCCGGCGCGTGGTGGCGCGCGTCGCGCCCAACGAGCAGCTCAGCGAGCAGCTCAGCGTGGCCCGCCTGAGCGCGGCCCTCGGCATGCAGAACCTGCGCGCCAACGTCTACTCGCTCGCCGAAGGCGCGATGTCGCGGCACTTGCACCGCACCCAGGAGGAGCTCTACATCGTGTTGCACGGCACGGCGATGATCGACGTCGAGGGTGTGCAGCACCGGGTGGGGCCGCGCGAGGCGATCGCCGTCCCGGCGCGCTCGTGGCGCAGGCTCTCCAACGCCGGCGCCGGCCCGCTCACCTTCCTCTGCATCGCGGCCCCGCCGGCGGAGGACGACGCCGAGATCGCCCCCGGCGAGGACCCTGGGGAGGTGCGTCGCCTCTGGGGCCTGCGCGAGTGAGGCGGCCGCGCCGGCGGAGCTCCGCGCGGGCGGCGTGAGCGGGCGGCGTGAACGGGCGGCGTGAACGGCTCGTGTGGGCGCAACGACGGGCCGCCGGCCTGAGACAGTTGTGTCAACGGAGCGAGGAGCGAGCATGCCGAAAGAGGGGGAGAAGGCGCCAGCCGTGACCGGCACGTCGTACGACGGCCGCACCTTCGATCTGGGCGCGCCCGGTGTGCGCACCGTGCTGTTCTTCTACCCCA
>DATHSP010000009.1:0-1571 GCA_035464075.1 Thermoleophilia bacterium
TCGCGCGTGCCGAGCCCGGCGAGCAGCTTCTGGTACATCTTCGGCAGCCAGGTGGCGACGCCCTCGCGGCACGGCGTGCACTTGCCGCAGGACTCGTGGGCGTAGAAGCGCACGACGTTGGCCATCGCGTCGACCATGCACTGCGACTCGGGGATGACGATGACGCCGCCGGTGCCGAGCATGCTGCCGACCTTGGCCATGGTGCCGTAGTCCATCGGCAGGTCCAGGGTCGCGTCGGACCAGGGCAGCATCGGGGTGCTGGAGCCGCCCGGGATGATGGCCTTGGCCGGCTCGGTCGGCCCGCCGCCGAGGTCGTAGATGAGCTCGCGGAAGCTCGCCCCCATCGGCATCTCGTAGACGCCGGGCCGCGCGACCGGCCCGCTCAGCTGGTAGAGCTTGGTGCCCTTGCTGTCGTCGGTGCCCATCGCGGCGTACCAGGCGGCGCCGCGGTCGATGATGTGCGTGACGCTGCAGAAGCTCTCGACGTTGTTGATCGTCGTCGGCAGGCCGTAGACGCCCGCCTGCGCCGGGAAGGGCGGCTTGAGCCGCGGGTTCGCGCGCAGCCCCTCGAACGAGTTCATCAGGGCCGTCTCCTCGCCGCAGATGTAGGCCCCGGCCCCGCGGTGGAGGATGATGTCGAAGTCGAAGCCCGCTCTCGCCGGCGTCGCATCGTCGCCCTCCCCGCCCGCCTCGGTGGCGAAGACGCCGCGGCCGAGCAGGCCTGCCGCGCGGGCCTCGGCGATCGCGTCGCGCATCCGCTCGTAGGCCACGTAGTACTCGCCGCGCACGTACAGGACGCCGATCGTGGCCTGGATCGCCCAGCCGGCGATGAGCATCCCCTCGATGAGCTGGTGCGGATCGTCCTCCATGAGGTAGCGGTCCTTGAAGCTGCCCGGCTCGGACTCGTCGGCGTTGCACACGATGAAGCGTTGGCGCCCGTCGACCGGGGGCATGAAGGACCACTTGAGCCCGGCGGGGAAGCCAGCGCCGCCGCGGCCGCGCAGGCCGGAGGCCTTGACCTCGTCGATCACCTGCGTCGGGGTCATCGTCGTCAGGGCCTTCTCGGCGGCGCGGTAGCCGCCGCGGGCGCGGTAGTGCTCGAGCGTGTGCGCCCCGTCGACGCCGACGTGGCGGTAGAGGGTGACCTCGAACCGCGGGTCGAAGCGGCTGGTGATCGCCGCGGGCTTGTCTGCGACCGCGCTCAAGCGACGCCTCCTTCCTCGGGGGCCGGCTCGGGGGCCGGATCGCCGGGCGCCGCGGCGGTTGCCGCGGCCGCGGCCACACGCTCGGCCTTCTCGGCCGACACGTTGTCGCCGCCCCGCTCGCGCGTCGGCGCCGGCTCGCGACCCGCGCGCATCTCGGCGAACAGCTCGCCGAGGCGCGTGCGGGTGACACGCTCGTGGTAGGTGTCGTTGATCTGCAGCACCGGCCCGGTGCCGCACGAACCGAGGCACTCGACGTTCTGCAGGGAGAAGGTGCCCTCGGCGTCGGTCTCGCCGGAGACCAGCCCGGTCTCCGCCACCAGGGCGCGGTAGAGCTCGTCGCCGCCCGCGAGCTTGCACGACAGCGTG
>DATHSP010000010.1:0-7297 GCA_035464075.1 Thermoleophilia bacterium
GCGACTGCGAGCACATCGCCCGGCTCGCCGCGGCGCTGACCGAGGTCGAGCCCTTCCGCGAGATCAGCTTCCGCGGCCAGGAGCCGCTGACCCTCGAAAAGGCGCGCGAGCACTGCGCCCACGCCGCCTGCCCCGTACCGACCGGCATCCTCAAGGCGATCGAGATCGAGGCCGGACTCGCCCTGGCCAAAGACGTGACCATCCGCGTCAGTAAGGAGTGACCGCCGGGCGCCCCCGCGCGACGAGCGCCCCGGCACCGCGGACCCGCACGACGCGCGCCCCCGGCACCCGAAGGGCGCCGGGGGCGCTCGGTTCATCCTGGACGTCTACCGACGGGCTCACCCGCCGGCGGACCCGCCGCTCGACCGCGAGCCGCGCGGGCCTGATCAGGCCGCCCGTCGCTGCTCGACGAACCTCTTGTAGCGGGCGAGCTTGACGCCCAGGTCCTTCTCGATCCGGGCGACCTGTTCCGGGTCCTCGACGTCCTGCCAGTCGGAGCAGAAGTTGAGGTCGACGCTCACCCGAGTCTTGCCGTCGCCGACGCCTTCGAGACGTACGAAGCCGTCGTCCGGCTCCGCATCCAGGCGGTTCCCGTAATAGAGGGAGAAGAAGACGAACCGCGTCCACTCTTCGTTCGCCACCGAGGGCGGGACGTCGACTTCGACTGATTGACGGAACTGCGCGCACTCTGCCATGTCGATCACCTCCGTTTCGTCGTGTCTGCCCGGACGACCGGTTCCCAAACGGACCCTGCCGCAGCCGCCCGCCGGATCGCCGGGTGCGGGCGCGGAGTGACCCATCGTGGGGCGGATTCACGGCGCGCCCCACGCGCGGAACTTATGCATTCCATTGCAGGCTCTTGACAGGCTGTGGCGAATAAGTAGCATCTGCATTAGATTGACCGGTCGGTCAAATCGCGCCCGCGGGCCGAGACCTGGAGGTGATGGTATGGCGTGACGCGTCTGGTGCCGGCCCCCCGGTCTGAGGGGGCCACAGGGCCGCACCAGCCTCACAGCACCGGACACCATCGATTTCGACCAGGGGGACGTATGGCCGAAAGCACCGCCAGCCAAGGGTCGAGCCTCGCCTTCGAACGCAAGGCCAGTGGTCTCGTCCGCGGCCTCGACATGTGGGACGCCTTCGGGGCCGGGCTCATGACCTGTCAGCCGATCGCCACGCTGTGGCTCATGGTCGGCATCGCGCTCTCGCTCTTCCCGCAGGGCAACCTGCTCATCGCCATCGGGCTCGGCGCCGTCACCGCCGGCCTCGGGGCGCCGCTCGTCTGGGGCATCCTGAGCAGCTCGATGCCGCGCGCCGGTGGCGAGTACGTCTACAACTCGCGCATCCTGCACCCGGCGATCGCCCTGGGTGCCGTCTTCACGAACATCCTCGCCGTCTTCTACTGGAACTGGTACATCGCCACCTGGCTCGGTCAGCCGGCCCTCGAGCTCCTCGGGCAGTACATGGGCTGGGAGAGCTTCACGACCTGGGTCGGCTCGAAGAGCGGCCTGATCATCCTCGGTCTCATCGCGATCATCGTCGGCTACCTCTCGGTGGCCTTCAGCATGAAGAGCTACGCGATCATCCAGAAGATCATGCTGATCCCCGCCATCGGCGGGCCGGTCGTGCTCATCATCGCGCTGTTCCTGTCGAGCAAGGCCGAGTTCATCGAGCGCTGGAACGCGATCGCCGCCGAGTACGGCTCGCTGGACTACGACGCGTTCATCGCCGCCGCCGCCCTGCCGAACACGTGGAGCTGGCACCACACGCTGGGCGCCTTCAGCGGCGTCTACGCGCTCTTCGTCTACAACTACGTGATCGCCTACCTGAGCGGCGAGGTCAAGCGCCCCGACAAGGCCCTCCTCACCGGCAACATCCTCGCCGTGTGGACGCCGATCGTGCTCGGGTTCCTGACCGTCGTCGGCCTCTACCGGCTGGTCGACTTCAACTTCCTGAGCGCGACGGCGCAGGCCAGCTTCGGGGCCGGGGTCGAAGGCTACGTGGCCCCGTACAACCCCGACTACCTGACGCTGACCTGGATCGCCAGCGGCCAGAGCGGCATCGTCGCGTGGGCCATCGCGCTCGCGTTCGTCGCCGTCATCTGGCTGGAGATCACCATCGCCCTCCTCGTGATCGCGCGCGCCTTCCTCGCCTGGGGCCTCGACCGCATGGGTCCCAAGTGGTTCACCGATGTGAGCCCGAGGCATGCTTCGCCGATCAAGAACCTGACCGTCGCCATGCTGGGGTTCGCCATCGGCCTCATCGTGCTGGTGCTCTGGTTGTCGAACCAGCTCGCCGGTCTCGTCGGCGGGGGCATGCAGTTCATCTCGATCTTCCTCATCACCGGCATCTCGGCGGTGCTCTTCCCGTACCGCAAGAACGTGCGCCACATCTGGGACGCGTCGCCGTACAAGACGTGGAAGCTCGCCGGCATCCCGCTGGTCACCATCGGCGGGGTCCTCTACCTCATGTTCATCATCACGATGCTCTACTTCTCGTTCATCGACCCGACGTCGCGCGAGGTCACGGGCAAGTACATGATCGTCTTCTTGTCTGCGTGGGCCGCCGGCATCCTGTGGTACTTCTTCTGGCGGGCGAAGAACGCCAGGGAGGGCATCGACGTCAGCATCACCTTCGGTGAGCTGCCGCCTGAGTGAGCCCTGAGCGGCGCGCCGCCCGCGCGAACGGGGCAGCAAGCCGAAGCGCGTGAAAGACGGCCGGGGCCGGGCGAGAGCCCGGCCCCGGCCGTAGCCGCTCCCAGCGGGCCGGTGCGGGCGTTTCAGGCGCCGCCGGACGGCGCCTCAGCCGCCGCAGCCCGCCGGACTCTCAGCCGCGGCACCCCGCCGGCGCGTCAGCCGCTCCCCTTCCCGTAGACCAGGGCGAGGAAGCGCGCGGCGTCGACGTGCAACGCGAGCTGGTTGGCCGGCGGCAGGCTGGCGCGCTCGAAGCGCGACTTGCCGGAGAGCGCGCTCATGTCGACGATCGCCTCCATCGAACGGGCCCCGTGGGTGTAGCCCTCCGCCTTGAGGAAGGCGTGCAGCACTCCCGGGTCGATGCGCACCACGTCGCCCTCCACGATCTGCGGCGCCTTGCGCTGCAGCAGCGAGCGCAACAGCAAGGCGCGGCGCAGGACGTAGGCGACGTCGTGCCCGCTCTGCGGGTTCGGGCCGTACACGTTCACGTAGGCCCGCAGGCGGCTGAGGAAGTCGGGCTTCTTCGCCTGCTTGGCCTGGGTCGCGTCGGTGCCGCCGATGAACTCGTCCAGCGTGGCCGAGGTGCCGCCGGCGAAGACGAAGATCGCCGGGCCGATGGGGTGGAAGGCGCCCTGCTCGAGGAAGGCCCCGTCCTGCATCGGCGCCAGGAAGTGACGCAGCCACCCCAAGGGGACACCCTGCAGCGCGGTGTCGAACTCGTCCCAGAAGACGAGCGGCAGGTACTGCTGCAGCACCGCGTCCCTCACCCGGTGCAGGGCGGGGCCGAGCTCGGACTCGTCGTGGAACTGCGAGAGGTTGAACTCGAGCTCCTTCATGAGCCCTGGGAGCATAGCGCGCGCCATCTGCTTGACGGCGAAGGACTTGCCGGCGCCGGGCGGCCCGAAGACGGCGATCGACAGCGGCCGCTCGAGACGGGTGCCGCTGCGCCACTGACGGACGTACTCCGACACGATCCCCCGCACGGCGCGCATGCTCTCGATCTCGTCGCGGTCGACCGACGACCAGGCGCCGACGGTCTCCACGGGCACGGCGGCCTCGAGGTGGCCCGGGCCGTGCACCGCCGCCGCCTCGGCCATGGCCATGAGGTCGGCGCCGCCGACGACCTCGGTGAGGATGCGGTGGTCGTCGCCGGTCGCGACGTCCATGGCGACCGAGGGCAGGTCGACGGACGCTTGGCGGAGCTCCTGCCGAACGCGCTCCAACGGGAACCGCAGCCGCATCTGCTCGTCTTCGCGGACGAGATCGTAGCCGCCGAGGTGCAGGGCCCGGGCGGCGGCGAGGCCGCGGTTCGTCGCGGCGGTGAGATCGGGGCCGTCGCCGGTCATCTCGACGGCGAGGGCCGCGACGACGCACATCGCGTAGCCCACCACGGCGCCAGGCCACGTCGCGCGCTCGTCGCCCTCCAGGGTCCGGGGCGAGAAGAGCAGCCGCGACGCGCCGTCGCGCTCGACGATGACCGCCCCGGAGAGCCCCACCGGGACGACCACCCGCGCCGCTTCGGCGAGGCCGCAGCCCCGGACCGCGCGCACCACGTCCCTGTAGAGCTGCTCCCAGGAGAGCGGGTACCCGACGGGCAGGGAGTCCTTGCGCAGGTCCTCGCTGAGGACGACGACGGTGAGCACGTCGGCACAGCGCTCGAGCAGCCGCGCCCAGAGCGGTCCCTGAACGAGCGGCACGGTCGTCAGGAGGACGACCTCCCGCGGCGGCTGCCCCTCGGACAGCGCCGCCGGCCATTGCGACGGGTCGTCGCGGAAGCCCAGGGCGAGGTCGTCGATCACGATCGTGTCGGCGTCGCCAGGCGGCTCCGGCGCGGCACTGCGCGGACGGGTCGCCGCGGTCCGCCCGAGCAGCTCGACGATGCGCCACGCCGGCCCTCCC
The DNA here is from genome assembly GCA_035464075.1 of Thermoleophilia bacterium. Lineage (GTDB taxonomy): Bacteria > Actinomycetota > Thermoleophilia > UBA2241 > UBA2241 > UBA2241. The sequence continues at coordinate 4,593 of DATHSP010000010.1, forward strand.
GCGGCCGGCGGCGCCGGGACGGCGGACCACGCCATCAGGAGCCGCGTGAACTCACCCGCGTCGGGCCGGGCGAGGGCCTCCGCCGGTACCGAGGGCCCCGAGACCTCGGCCGACGGGTCGCGATCGGTCACGGCGGCCTCGACGATCGCGCGCAGCAGGGCGGCCCCGCCGGCGTGCGCCGAGAGCTGGCTCTCCTCGGGCGCCGACCACGCCCACAGCGGGTCGAGGCTCGATCCGTGCGGGCCGTGCGGCAGGATCACCTGCCAGTCGACGGTGACGTCGCCGACCACCGCGACCTTCCTGTGACTCGCCATCTGACCCGTCCTTTCAGCTCGCCGGCGGAGGGCACACCTCGTGAGGGCAACTCTACCCCCGCGGGCGCGAGAGCGAGCAGATCCGCGCCGCAGGTCAGCCTGGGCGCGACGAAAGTGGCCGGGTCGGGCGGCCGGAGTCAGGGCGAGCGGTGGCGCCAGGCCGGCGAAGTGAGTGGCCGGGTCAGGCCGGCGGCGTCAGGGCGAACGGTCGCGCTGAACCGGCGGCTTCAGGCCGGCGGCGGCGCCAGCGGCCCGAGGTCGCGCAGCACGCACACCGGCGTCTGCTCGTGACCCTGACCGAGCGGGTTGTCGAGCATGAGCCGATGGACGAGGGCCCGGTCTGTGCCGGCCGAGGCTCCGAGCACGCGGGCGTCGAGGTCGCTCACGTCGACGACGGCGACCTGCACGACGCCGCCGGCAGGCGACGGACCGGCCGGCGACGATCGGGTGATCGGCGGCGGGCCGGCAGTAGTCGCACCCGGGCCGGCGGGCACGGCGTCGTCGCCGAGATCGGCACGGAGCCCGTCACGCAACACCCGCGCCAGTCGCTCGGCGACCGCGTCGGGCTCGGCCGGGCCGAGCTTGGCGTGCGTGTTGTGCGGCGGCAGCGTGTACGGCGTCGGCCCGTCGATGGCCTCTACGGCCGGGCCGGCGATGGCGTAGAACCAGCCGCGCTTGCGCACGAGGCGCCCGGCCGCGGCGGCGGCGGTCGCGACGAGGATGCGCGGCGCGCCGGCCTCGTCGATCGCGAGCTGCATCGTCTCGGGGATGCCGAGACCGATGCCGTGCGGCGTGCGGGTGACGGCCTTGCTCAGCACGCGCGCCAGCCGGCCGGGGTGGATCTCGTCGAGCGCCCACGAGCGCCCCTGACTCGTGGCGACCGGCTTCTCGGCGATGGCGACGAGGTCGCCGGGCCGCACGTGGGGCAGCACCTGGCGGCGGAAGAGCGCCTCCAGATCGTCCCCGCGGGCGACGAGGTCGGTCTTCACGGGCAGCCGCGCGTAGACGCGGCCGCGCACGCAGGCGAAGAGGTGCTTCGTCGCGTTCGGCGCGTGTCCGGCGAGGAGCCGCTCGGCGACGACCCTGCCGGCGCCGCCGACCAGGGCCGGCGCGAGCTGGTCGCCGCGTGCGGGGACCGCGCCCCGGGAGGCGACCCCGCCGGGCACCGGCTCCGACAGCGCCGCCGCCTCGTCGATGCCCTCGAGCACGGCCGGCCGGTCGCAGAACTCGCGCAGCCACAGCTCGAGGTCGATCGCCCGCCAGAACGACCACGAGTCCTGCGCCTTCCCTTCGCAGAAGCGGCGGAAGGCGTCGACCACCAGCTCGGCGTCCCAGTAGGCCCTCGCCGCGAAGCTCGGTGACTGGCACACGCCGGTGAGCTGGGCGCGGCGGGCCTTGACCCAGCGCAGGCCCGGGGTCAGGGCGCCCGGCGCCGCCCCGCGCCGCCGGCGCACCTGCTCGGGCAGCGACCCGCGTACTCCCTCGCGGAGGATCCATTGGGTCCAGCCGTCGCGCACCAGGGCGTTGGGCGGCAGCGCCAGGGCGCACTCCACGACCTCGCGGTCGAGGTAGGGCAGGCGCGGCTCGATCGAGAAGGCCATCGCACTCCTGTCCGCACCGCGCAGCAGTGCGGGGAGGCGGTAGGCGAGAAGGTCATCGAGCAAGCGGCGTTTGAGGTCGTCCCGGCTGCGCGCGTCCCCCGGGTCGGAGACCCGCGCGCGGAACCCGGGGCGCAGCGTGCCGGCGATGCTCAGGCGCTTCCGGCCGCGAACGACGTGCCGCCGCACCTCGGGCGCGAGCACGTCGCGCGCCGCGGCGGCCTCGTGACGCAGCGCGGCGCGCCCGCCCTCGCGACGGAGCTGCCACAGGTACGCGACGTGGTGCTCGGCGGCGCCGCCGAGAAGCTCCTCCCCGCCCAGCCCGGCGAGCAGCGCGGCGACCTCGCCCCGGGCACCGCGCGCGAGACACCAGCGCAGGTACGCGTCGGTCGTCGCCGTGGGCTCGTCCTGGTGCCACACGAGGTCGCGCAGTTCGTCGAAGAGCTGCGCCGAGGTCGGCGCCGCGGCCGTGGCGTCGGCGCCCAGGCTCTGGGCGACGTCGTCGATGGACGGACGCTCGCCCCCCGGGTCGCCCTCGGCCACAGCCGCGAAGGCCCTGAGCCGGCCGCCGAGCGCGGCGGGCGCGGGCGATCGCTGCTGCAGGAGTTCGGCCGCGAGGGCGGCGACAGCCGCCGAGTCGAGGTCGTCGCCGAGGGCGACGCCGGCCGGCGCCTCGCCGGCCAGGCTCCGCTCGACCGCGTCGCGCAGGACGCGGCGGAAGACAACGGGGTCTGGGCTGCCGTCGGTCGCCGGCCGCGGCTCCCAGTAAGCGGCGGCGGGGAGGCGGCCGGCG
>DATHSP010000011.1:0-2353 GCA_035464075.1 Thermoleophilia bacterium
GAGCAAGGTCACGGCCACCGGGTCAGGCGACCTGGAGATGCCGACCAAGATCCGCTACGTCATCGATGTCACCGCCGACGACAGCGGGGGCGCGCTCGAGGTCGTCACGGTCGACGGCGTCGACTACTACACCCGAGACGCCAACGACCCCGAACAGCCGTGGAGCGTCTCCGACTCTCCCATGGCGGTGCCCTTCGACCTCGGCAAGGAGATCGAACGGTACCTCGTGATGGCGACGCAGACCGAGGTCGTGAAGACCAGCGTCGAGGACGGCCAGGGCATGCTGCTCATCCGCGTGACCATGGACCCGCTCGAGTACGCCCGAGGGCGCGTCGAGCTGGACATGGAGGAGGTCTTCGCGCAGACGTTCGGCCTCTCCGCCGAGGAGAGCGAGAAGGCGCTCGCCAAGGGCCTCGCGATCGCCGAGTTCAAGGTGGGAGAGGACGACGGGTACGTCCACGACCTGACCGAGCGCTGGCTGGTGCGGCTCGCCGGCGGCAACGGCTTCCTCCAGGAGGTCGTCCTCGCCTTCTCGCGCTTCGGCAAGCCGATCGAGCCGCCGATCGTGGAGCCGAAGACGGACTGAGCGCGGCGCTTCCGCGGCCCCGCCCGGGCTGGGGCCGCGCGGGTGGGGTATCATGGGCCGCCATGGCCCGCACCGTCGTCAGATTCGCGCCCTCACCGACCGGCTACCTGCACCTCGGCGGCGCGCGCACGGCGCTCTACAACTACATCTTCGCGCGCCAGCGCGGCGGCACGTTCGTCCTGCGCATCGAGGACACCGACCCCTCGCGCTCGACCGACGAGGCCATCGCCCAGATCGTCCGTTCGATGCAGGAGATGGGCCTCGACTGGGACGAGGGGCCGGGCGCGCCCGGTCCGCACGGCCCCTACCGGCAGACCGAGCGCCAGGCGGTCTACCGCGAGCACATCGACCGCCTGCTCGCGAGCGGCCACCTCTACACCTGCTTCTGTACGCCCGACGAGCTCGAGGCCGAGCGCCAGGTGGCCCAGGCCGAGAAGCGGTCCTGGGTCTACTCGGGCCGCTGCCGGGCGCTCGACGCCGACGAGGTCGAGCGCCGCAAGGCCGGCGGTGAGCCCTGGACGCTGCGCTTCAGAGTGCCCGACGGCCGCATCGGTTTCGACGACATGCTGCGCGGCCGCGTCGACGTCGAGAGCGAGACCGTCGGCGACTTCATCGTGCAGCGCTCCGACGGCACCATCACCTACAACCTCGCCGTGGTCGTCGACGACGTCACCATGGAGATCACCCACGTGATCCGCGGCGACGACCACCTCTCGAACACGCCCAAGCAGGTGCCCATCTACGCGGCGCTCGGCGCCGAGGCCCCCCGCTTCCTGCACATGCCGCTGCTCTTCGGCACCGACCGCAAGAAGCTCAGCAAGCGCCACGGCGCGACCAAGCTCGAGCAGCTCGTGGACATGGGCTTCCTGCCCGAGGTGGTGCGCAACTACCTGTGCTTCCTCTCCACGGAGTTCGACGAGTCGATGATCGGCTGGACGCTCGACGACCTGGTGCGCCGCTTCAAGGTCGAGGAGTTGGGCACGAGCGCCAGCATCTTCGACCCCGACAAGCTGCGCTGGATGAACGGGCGCTTCGTGCGCGCGCTCGGCGACGAGGAGCTCGGCGAGCGCCTCGTCGCTTACCTCACGCGCACCGGCTTCTACGCCGACCCGCAGGACTGGACGCCGCCGGCCGCCGTCAACGACGAGGCGCCGCCCCGGCCCTCGCCGCCGTCGCCCGAGCAGGAGCGGCTCACGCGGGCGCTCGCGCCACTCGTGCACGAGAAGGTCGAGGTGCTCGCCGACGTCGTGCCCGTCGCCGGCTGGTTCTTCCGGCCGCTCGCCTTCAGCGACGAGGCCCGTGAGAGGCTCGCCGGCACGCCCGAGGCGGGCCGCACGCTGGCCGTGGCGGCGGGGCGCCTGTCCGCCCTCGAGCCGTACACCGTCGAGGGCGTCGAGGCGCTCGTCCGCGCCCTCCCCGAGGAGCTCGGCGTCAAGCCCAAGGCGGTCTTCGCCGCGCTGCGCCTCGGGATGAGCGGTCAGGCGGTCACGCCGGGGCTGTTCGAGTCGCTCTGGCTGCTGGGCCACGAGGAGGCCGCGGCCCGGCTGACGCAGGCCGCCGCTCTCATCGGCTGATGCCGGCCGCCGCTTTCGCCGGCTGAAGGCGCGGCAGCGTCGGTGCCGATCGCTCTCAGCTGACGTCGCGACCTGCTCGCAGACGTTTCTGCGCACGTGCGACGGGTGGACTGCCGGTGGCGGGGCCCGCCGTGGGCGCCTTCAGCATCCCGCGCAGGTGTGGCCGCCGAGGGCGGCCGGCAGATCCTCGAAG
>DATHSP010000012.1:0-7882 GCA_035464075.1 Thermoleophilia bacterium
TCTTGCCGGGCGCCGGCGCCCCCCGAAGGCCCTCAGAAGGGCACGGACTGACCGCTCAGCTCCGGACTACTCCTCCATCGCCTGCGGCTTGCGCGCACGGAGCACGAACACGATGATGAGGACGACGATGACCGCGCCCGCGGCGAGCGCGATCCAGAGCGTCGTGTTGCCGCCCTCCTCGGCCGCCGTGTCGGCCGTCTTCGGCTGGATGCTCAGGAAGTTGGCGTAGCCACCGTTGCCGAACGGCGGGATCAGCGCGTTGCCGTTCGGGTCGGGGATGTAGATGTAGCCCTCCCACTTCTCGATGTTGAACGCCTCGAAGTCGGGGCCGTAGTCGGTGACGATGTAGGGGGTCTGCTCGTAGAGGATCTGCTGCATGCGGTCGATGTACTCTTTGCGCTTGGCAGGATCGAGCTCCTCGCTCTGCAGCTGGTACAGCTCCTCATACTCGGGGTCCCACCAGTTGCAGTCGCTCCAGTTCTCGATCTGGTCTTTGGTGAAGTAGCTCAGCATCGAGCCGGGGTCGTAGTCGAGGTACCAGCCCCAGAGGAACATGTCGAGGTCCGGGGTGAACGTGTCGCCCTCGTAGTTGTACATCTTGTCCATGAGAGCGCCTTCGTCCATCGTCTCGACCTTCACCTTGATGCCGACGTCCTTGAACCAGCCGGCGATGAGCTTCGCGAGCTGCTGGCTCTCGGTCGACTCGACGCGCGAGATCAGGCCCAGCTCGATCGGCTCGCCCTCGTACTCGCGCACCCCGTCACCGTCGGAGTCGAGGTACCCGGCCTCGTCGAGCTTCTGCTTCGCCATCTCGGGGTCGTAGGTGTACTTGACCTCGGCCGGCGGATCCCAGTGCCAGTCGGGGTCGCTGTAGTAGTCGGGCGGGATGATCGTCGTCCCGGGGACCGTGTAGCCGCCCCACGTGAGGTCGACGCCCTTCTGCAGGTCGCAGGCCCAGTTGAGCGCCTGCCTGAACTTCCAGTCCTTGATCGCAGGATGAGCCCCGCTGGGCCCGTCGTAGCAGTTGAAGCCCAGCTCGTTGAAGCCGTCGATGGCGATCGCCCGGGCCTCGATCTCGGGGTTGTTGTCGAACAGCCCCATCTGTGACGCGTTGAGGTCGACGCAGCCGTCGATGTTGCCGGACTTGAGGTCCTGCACCATCGTGTCGGCGTTGGTGAAGTACATGAAGTAGATCTCGTCGATCTTCGGCTCCGCGCCCCACCAGGTGGGGTTCTTCACCATCTTGATGTAGTCGTTCTTCTTCCACTCCATGCACTTGAAGGGGCCGGAGCCCACGATCGGCGGCGGGTTCTGGAAGTTCTTGCCCGCCTCCTTGGGGCTCATGTCGCCCCAGACGTGCTCGGGCAGGATCGGCACCCAGTGGCGGATCATGTCGGGCTTGGGCTTCGAGCAGCGGAACTCCACCGTGTAGTCGTCGATCACCACCGCCTCGTCGATGAGGTTGGTGTAGGCGGTGAAGTTCTCCATCTCGTTCTGGATGATGTAGTTGTAGGTGAAGGCGACGTCGTTGGCCGTCAGGGGCTGACCGTCGTCCCACGTCGCGTTCTGGCGCAGGGTGAACGTCCAGACGAGGCCGTCCTCGCTGGTCGTCCAGCTGGTGGCGAGACCCGTCGCGTTCTCGCCCTCCGTCGGGCTGAGCGTGGCCGGGTCGTAGCCGATGAGCGAGTCGTAGGTCAGGTACCAGACCTCGAAGGACGGCGAGACGTACCCGATGAACGGGTTGAGGTTGTCGGCGTCGCCGGTCCAGCCGACGCGGTAGATGACTTTGCCGCCGTCGGCCGCCGCCGGCGACGCGCTCTCCTCGGCGGTCGCGCTCGCGAGACCAGCGATCAGCGAGACCGCGAGTGCCGCCAGCAGGAGCAAGACGATGACGAACGGCGTGCGACGATGACGCGTGCTTCCCATAGCTCTCCCCTTTCCGCAGGCGCGGATGCGCGAGCGTCGCCCCCCAGCGTCGCTCTTGGATGCGGCAATCATAGTCACGGTCGTTCCTCGGAGACAAGGGACGCACGCCCACCATCCGGCCGGCGGCGGGCTCGAACGGCCGCGCCGATGGGGCGGATCGACCGGCTCAGCGTGCTCGAGCCTTCGGCACCCGCATGGCATCCAGCGACCACCGGAGCGGCACGTGACCGGCCGACCGACCCCCGAGGAGCAGGCGACAACCGGAGCAACACGTGACCGGCCGACCGACCCCCGAGGAGCAGGCGCCCGCCCCGCGGCTCTCCGGCCGCCGCAGCCCCGAGCCGATCGGCGTCACCTGGGACGAGCGGCGGCGGCGCAGGCCCGGCTCATGCCGCGCGCCAGCGCCACGACGCCGCCTGCGGCAAGGCGAGGGCCCCGCCCGGCTCACGCCGGGCGGGGCCCTCAGTCGCGCCGCGAAGGGCGGAGGCGACTACCCCGCCGTCACTCCTCCATCGCCTGCGGCTTACGCGCGCGGAGCACGAAGACGATGATGAGGACTACGATCACCGCGCCCACGGCGAGCGCGATCCAGAGAGCCGTGTTGCCGCCCTCGTCGGCCGCCGTGTCGGCCGTCTTCGGCTGGATGCTCAGGAAGTTCATGTAGCCGCAGCCGTTGCCGAAAGGCGGAAGCAGCACGTTGCCGTTCGGCTCGGGTATGTGGATGTAGCCCTCCCACTTGTCGGTGTTCCACGCCTCGAAGTCGGGGCCGTAGTCGGTCACGATGTAGGGACACTGCTCGTACAGGATCTGCTGCATGCGGTGGATGTACTCGAGACGCGTCGCCGTATCGAGTTCCTCGCCCTGGAGGACGTAGAGGTCCTCGTACTCGGGGTCGGACCAGTTGCAGTCGCTCCAGTTCTCGATCTGGTCCGCGGTCATGTAGCTCAGCATGGACCCGGGGTCGAAGTCGAGGTACCAGCCCCAGAGGAACATCTCGAAGTCGGGTGCGAAGGTGTCGCCCTCGTAGTTGTACATGCGGTCCATGAGGGCGCCTTCGTCCATCACTTCGATCTTGATCTCGACGCCGACGTCCTTGAACCAGCCAGCGAAGAGCTTCGCCCACTGCTGGCTCTCGTTCGATTCCGTGCGCGCGATCAGGCTGAGGCGGATCGGCTTCCCGTCGTACTCGCGCACGCCGTCGCCGTCCGAGTCCGGATACCCGGCCTCGTCGAGCAGCTGCTTGGCCTTCTCGGGGTCGTAGGTGTACCTGACGTCGTCGGGGGGCTCCCAGTGCCAGTCCGGGTCCTTGTAATAGTTGGGCGGGATGATCGTCGTGCCCGGCGGCGAGTACCCGAGCCATACGAGGTCGACGCCCTTCTGCAGGTCGACGGCCCAGGCGAGCGCCTGCCTGAACTTCCAGTCCCGGCATGCGGGGTGAGCCTTGCTGTCGTCGCTGTCGTAGCAGTTGAAGCCAAGCTCGTTGAAGCCGTCGACGGAGATCGCCTCGGCGGTGATGCCCGGCTCGTTCTCCAACTGCGCCATTTGACCCGCCCCGAGGGCGGCAGCGCCGTCGATGTTGCCGGACTTGAGGTCCTGCACCATGGTGTCGGTGTTGGTGAAGTAGACGAAGTAGATCTCATCGATCTTGGGCTTCGGGCCCCGCCAGTTCGGGTTGGCCTCCATCTTCACGTACGAGTTCTTCTTCCACTCCGTGCAGATGAACGGCCCCGAGCCGACGATCGTCGGGAGGTTCTGGAAGCCCTTGGCCGCGTCCTCGGGGGTGATCTCGGACCAGACGTGCTCGGGGACGATCGGCACGTAGTGACGGATCATGTCGGGCTTGGGCTTCGAGCAGGTGAACTCCACCGTGTAGTCGTCGATGACGGTCGCCTTGTCGATCAGGTTCGTGTACGCGGTCCAGTTCTGGAGGTCGTTCTCGATGACGTAGTTGTACGAGAAGGCGACGTCCTCGGCCGTCAGCGGTTCGCCGTCGCTGAACACCGCGTCCTGGCGCAGGGTGAAGGTCCACACCAGGCCGTCGTCGCTGGTGGTCCAATCGGTGGCGAGCCCGGTCGACTCCTCACCTTTCATCGGGCTGAGCGTGGCCGCGTCGAAGCCGATGAGCGCGTCGTAGTTGAGGTACCAGATCTCGAAGGCCTCCGCCGTGTACCCGATGTACGGGTTCATGCTGTCCGGCTCGTCGGGCCAGCCGACGCGGTAGATGACCTTGCCGGCGTCCGGCGAGGCCGCCGGCTCCGCGGTCTCTTCAGCGGCGGCGCTCGTCAGCCCCGCGACCAGCGAGACGGCGAGCGCCGCCAGGAGTATGAGGACGACGACGAACGGCGTGCGACGATGGCGCGTGTTTCCCATGATCCTCCCCTTTCCGCAGGCGCGGATATGTGAGCGTCGCCCCCCAGCGTCGCTCGGCGATGCGAGAATCATAGTCACGAGCGCTCACCTACGGCAAGAGATGAGGCCGCGCGATCTTCCGTCCGACGTTGACGCGAACATATGTTCGTGCGACACTCGAGGTCCCCGCACGACCATCCAGCGACCATCGGAGCGGCACATGAACGGCCGACCGACCCCCGAGGAGCAGGCGCCCGCCCCCGCGGCCCCCTCCCGCACGGCTTCTTCCCCGCGCCCCGTCCGCCGTGCGCCCGAGCCGATCGGCGTCACCTGGGACGAACGGCGGCGCCGGCCCGCCGCCTTCGGCTGGCGCCGGCGCCGCTGGCGCGTGCACCGCGTGCTCGAGCGCTGGGTCGTCGAGACGGGGTGGTGGAGCGAGGCGACCCGCGTCAGCCGCTCCTACTGGCGCGTCGAGGCCGAGGGCCGCGTGCTCGAGCTCTGCTACGACCGCCTCGCCAAGCGCTGGACCCTCGAGCGCATCCTCAGCTGACGGGTCTCGACGCGCCGTGCTGCCCCGCGGCCGACGGGCCGCCTCCCTCCAGCCGTCTCACTCCCGCGAACGGCCGCCGGACGTCGCGTCCGTGCCGCGACCCGTCCGCCCGCGGGAGAGAACCGGCGGCGGCGGGCAGACTGCCACTGGACAGGCGGCCGCCGAGGCGCGAGCATCCCGCAGGGGGACCGACCCTGCAGTCGTGACGCCGGCCGCGGGCCGAGACCCGCGAGGGGAGGCACAGTGAGCGAGCCGAAGGTCGTCATCCGGGCACAGGACATCGACGCCGTGGTCTTCGACATGGACGGCGTCGTCACCCAGACCGCGAGCCTGCACGGCGCCGCCTGGACGCAGCTCTTCAACGCCTACTTCGAGGAGCGCGGGCGGCGCACCGGCGAGCGCTTCGCGCCCTTCACCGAGGCCGACTACCTGCGCTACGTCGACGGCAAGCCGCGCTACGACGGGGTGCGCGACACGCTCGCCTCGCGGAGCATCGAGCTGCCCTGGGGCGACCCCGGCGACCCGCCCGGCGCGGAGACCGTGTGCGGCCTCGGCAACCGCAAGAACGTCCACTTCGTGGCCGCGATCGAGGAGCGCGGGGCGCAAGTCTTCGAGGGCACGATCGAGTTCATCCGCGAGCTCACCGTCGCCGGCATCCGCGTGGCCATCATCTCGGCGAGCAAGAACGCGACGATGATCCTCGACTCGGCCGGCGTGCGCGACCTCTTCGAGACCCAGGTCGACGGCGTGGTCGCCGCCGAGATCGGGCTCCCGGGCAAGCCCGATCCCGCCGTGTTCCTCGAGGCTGCCCGGCGGCTGGGCGTCGGCCCCGAGCGCGCCGTCGTCGTCGAAGACGCGGTCGCCGGCGTGCAGGCCGGCCGCGCCGGCGGCTTCGCCCTCGTCATCGGCATCGACCGCGGCGGCAACGCCGAGGGCCTCGCCGCCAACGGCGCGGACGTGGTCGTGAACGACCTCGCCGAGGCCGCCGTCGAGGCGTAGTCCCGCACTCGCGAGCACCGTCGTCCGACGGGGGCCGAAGACCGCCCCGCCTGCCCTGCCGGCGGTCGAAGACCGCCCCTCCCGCCTCCCCGCCGACCGGGGCCTGGGACGTCGCGGCTGTGCCCTGACCACGCCAGCACACGACCGGGTAAGACTCCAGTACGCCACAAGAGCCTGCTGAAGACGGGAGGGCACGTGACCGCACTGACACCGGCGCGACACGCGGCCCCTCAGCCTTCTCCGCCCCGGCATGCCGGGCGGGCTCCAAGCGCGATCAGTCGCCACTCACGCCGCCGGGACCCGGTCGCTCGGGCGAGGGCAGAGCGGTGAGCAGCCTCGAGATCGTCCTCATCTTTGCGGCGCTCCTCGTCCTCGTGAGCGTCCTCGCCAGCGTGGCATCAGGCCGCCTCGGCATCCCCGCCATGCTCCTCTTCCTCGCCCTCGGCATGCTGGCGGGTTCCGAGGGCCCCGGCGGGATCGAGTTCGACGACGCCCGGCTCGCCTCGTGGGTGGGCATCGTCGCTCTCGTCCTCATCCTCTACTCGGGCGGGCTCGACACGTCGTGGCCGGCGATCAGGCCGGTGCTGCGCTCCGGCGTGCTGCTCGCGACGCTCGGGGTCGGCCTGACCGCCCTCATTGTCGGCGCCTTCGCCACCGCGCTGACCTCTCTCACGTGGCAGCAGGGGCTCCTGCTCGGCGCCGTGGTCTCGTCGACCGACGCCGCCGCCGTGTTCGCCGTCCTGCGCTCGCGCGGCGTCCCGCTGCGCGAGGACGTGCGCTCGCTGCTCGAGTTGGAGTCCGGCTCCAACGACCCGATGGCGATCTTCCTCACCGTGAGCCTCGTCGCCCTGATCACCGGCGAGATGGACGCGGGCGCCGTCGGCTTCGTCGTCATGTTCTTGATGCAGATGGGCCTGGGCGCTGCCCTGGGGCTGCTCTTCAGCAAGGCGATGCTGGTCATCATCAACCGCGTGCAGTTGGGGCAGGACGGCTTGTACCCCGTCCTCAGTCTGGCCCTCGTCCTCCTCACCTACGGGGTGACCTCGTGGCTGGGTGGCAACGGCTTCCTCGCCGTCTACATCGCCGGGGTCGTCATGGGCAACCGCGTGTTCATCCACAAGCGCAGCCTGACGCGCTTCCACGACGGCCTCGCCTGGCTCGCGCAGATCGTCATGTTCCTGACCCTCGGCCTGCTGGCCTTCCCCTCGCAGATCGTCGCGGTCGTCGGCGTCGGGCTCTTGATCGCGCTCTTCCTGATCTTCGTGGCGCGGCCGCTCGCCGTGCATCTCGTGCTGCTGTTCTCGCGCTTCGACCGGCGGGCGCGCACGCTCGTCGGCCTCGTCGGCCTGCGCGGCGCCGTACCCATCATCCTCGCCACCTTCCCTTTGGTCGCAGGGGTGCCGAACTCGTCCCTGATGTTCAACATCGTGTTCTTCACCGTGCTCACCTCGGCCCTGCTCCAGGGTGCGCCGATCCCCTGGCTCGCCCGGCGCCTGAAGGTCACCGGCGAGCCGTTCTCGCAGCCCCTGATCACCGGCGCGGCCCTGCCGGCCGGCTACATCGCCGAGCATCGCGTGCCCGAGGAGTCGGTCCTCGTCGGCCGGCAGATCGCCAAGATGGGCTTGCCGGCCGACGCACACGCCCTTCTCGTGCACCGCTACGATGGCTACCTCGTGGCGACCGGCGGCATGCGGTTGCGTCGCGGGGACGTGCTCGTCGTGATGGCGGACGCCGAGGCGCACCGCACGCTGGGGAGCGAGCTCGGACTGCAGCTGCTCGACGGTCCGGCGGCGGTCTGCGCGTATCCGCCGGACACCAGGGGCCCGGCGGCGGGTCAGGATGCGCTACCCGACGAGGCGTCCGCCGAGACTCGACCGGCACACGACGGCTGACGGCCGGTCGTGCCGGCTCGCTGCCGCAGCGTCCGCACACGCCGCGCCGGCGGCGGCTCGCGCCACCGCCGCCGGCTCGCCGCCGCCACACCCGGAGCCACCACCGCGGACCGGTGGAGCGAAGAGGCTGACTACTCGCGCTCGCCCGGGCCGGGCGGCGGAGCCG
>DATHSP010000013.1:0-10254 GCA_035464075.1 Thermoleophilia bacterium
TCGTCTGTCCGCGGCGGGGTGGGCGCTCGCGAGCGTCCACCCCGCCGCACCCGCGCCGCCGTCGTCCACCCCGCCGCACCCGCGCCCCCGTCGTCCACCCCGCCCGGGGCTCCGTTGCGCCGCGGGTACCATAGGCTCGCCGGCAACCACACGCCCCGACGGCCGGGCGCGTGACGAAAGGAGAGCCCGTGGCCAAGTCAGCAGCCAAGAAGACCGCCAGGAAGGCGCCGGCGGCGAAGACGGCCTCACCCGCGAAGACGGCCGAGGCGGCCGGGCCGCCGGCGCCGCGCCGCGTGACCAAGGCCGAGCTCGTCGACCTCCTCAACCAGGACCTCGCCAAGGAGTACTCGGCGCTGATCCAGTACGTCCAGCACGCCTCGGTGATCACCGGTCCGCAGTACGACGCGATCTCGGCCGAGCTGACCGTGCACTCCAACGAGGAGCACCAGCACGCGATCACGCTCTCGGACCAGATCGACTTCCTCGGCGGGGTGCCGGCGGTGGACGTCGCCGACATCCACATCTCCCCCGACTCGAAGACGATGCTCGAGCAGGACCTCGACGGCGAGCTCGACGCCATCGCCCGCTACCGCGAGCGCATCGCCCAGGCGGAGATGCTGCAGGAGTACGGCCTGCGCCGCGCCCTCGAGGACATCCTCATCATCGAGGAGGAGCACGCCCGCGACCTGCAGAGCGCGCTCGACCTCTGAGGGGCGAAGGGCGGCGGGGCGCGCGCAAGCGCCCCGCCGCCCCGTCCGGCACCGGCCCGCCTCGCGGTACCCCCGCGCCTGCACTTCGTACATGGCGGCGTAGACCCCCCGTCGCGCGAGGAGCTCCTCGTGGGCGCCGCTCTCGACGATGCGACCCGCATCGACGATGTGGATCACGTCGGCCTCGCGCACGGTGGAGAACCGGTGGCTGACCACGACCACCGCGCGCCCCCGGGCGAGCTCGCGGATGCGCTCGAAGACGCTGCGCTCGGCGAGCGGGTCGAGAGCGCTCGCCGGCTCGTCGAAGACCAGTACGTCGGCGTCGCGCACGAAGGCGCGCGCCAGGGCGACCTTCTGCCACTCGCCGATCGAGAGCTCCTCCCCGCCCTCGAACCACGTCCCGAGCATCGTGTCGTAGCCGTGCGGCAGCCCCGCGATCAGCTCGTGCGCGCCGGCCTCGCGGGCGGCGCGCTCGACCGCGGCGTCGCTCCGTCCAAGCGTCACGTCGCCGAGCCAGATGTTCTCGCGCGCCGTCAGCTGGTAGCGGGCGAAGTCCTGGAAGATGACGCCGACGCCGCGCCGCAGGTCGGTCGTGCTCATCCCGCGCAGGTCGACGCCGTCACGCGTCACCCTGCCGCCCTGCGGGTCGTAGAGCCGGCAGAGCAGCTTGACGAGCGTCGTCTTGCCGGAGCCGTTGGGCCCGACCAGGGCGGTGACCTCGCCGGGGCGGATCGTCAGGTCGACGTGCTCGAGCACCGCGCGGCCGCTGTCCGGATAGGCAAAGCTGACGCCCTCGAAGACGATGCCCCGCCGCAGCGGCCGCGCCACGGCCACCGGCCGCGCCGGCTCGGCCACCTTGGCCTCGAGCGCCATGAACTCGCGGTACGAGGTGAGGAACAGGTCGTGCTCGCGGAGGCCGGCCATGGCGCCGAGGAGGCCCTGCAGGGCGCCGAGCCCCGTCTGCAGGGCCTGGTAGTACATCATCAGGTCGCCGAGCGTGATGAGGCCCTGGACCGCCCGCCAGGCGATGTAGGCGAAGGTGCCGAACACGGCGGCCGTCGCCACCGCCTGGCTGCCGAGGTCGGCCGCGGCGCGGCGGCGGGCGAGGCCCAGCCGCTCGGCGCGGAGGTCCTCGCGCAGGTCGCGATACCAGCCGCGCAGCGGCTCGCCGAGCCCGAAGATCCGGACCTCTTTGGCGTGCGCGCCGTCGGTCAGCAGCCAGTGCAGATACGAGGACCGGCGCTCGGCCGCGGAACGCCGCCGCTGCCACTCGTACAGACGGCCGGAGTGCTGCAGGCGCACGTAGGCGCTCGGCAGCGCCGCCGCGGCGATGATCAAGCCGACGCTCCAGTGGATGGCGAAGAGCACCCCGACGACGCCGAGCAGGGTCACGAGGCTCTGCCCGGCGAGCATCAGGTCGCCGACCATGCGCGTCGGCCGGTAGGGAGCCTCCTGCTGCGCCCGGTGCAAGACGTCGTAGTAGCGCGCGTCCTCGTAGTACTCGAGGTCGACGACGACCGACTTGGCGTGGATCAGGTCGGACATGTGGTCGGTCACGACCACGGCGTGCGCTTCGCCGACGAGCAGCGCCACCGAGCGCGCAAGGGCCGTCATGAGGCCGACCAGGGCGGCCGCCGCGACCCACCAGGCTACGGTGGCGAACGCGGCCGTCTTGTCGGGCGCCGTCACCCCGGCGACGACCGCGTCGACGATCTCGCGCAGGAGCAGGAGGCCGAGGAGCGGGAGGACGCCCTGGACGACGGCGAGGACGAGCGTGGCCAGCGTCCACCGCGGGGCGATGCCCCACACGAGGCGCAGCGTGCGCCCGAGCCGGAGGACGCTGCCGAAGCCGCTCTCGGGTGACGTGTCGCTCAGGGACGCTCCCCCGGTGCGCTCGCGGACCGCCTCGCGCGCGCCCCGGCGCGCCGGCCAGGCGGAGAGGCCGCCGTCGATACTACAGGGTCCGGAGGCGGCCCGGGAGAGCGCGGGCGGGGACGCGCCGACAGCGCGTTGAGTGACAGGAAGGCAGGCCGCGTCACGGCGGTGGGCGCGGAGTGGCAGCCGCCTCACGCGGCAGCGGGGGGCCACGTGCCCTTCCCCGCGCTCACCGATGTCGCGTAGGGTCTACCTGTTCACGCAGGCGTCGCCGGAGGACACGATGCGGGCGCACACGACATGGCTGTCGCAAGCCGAGAAGGAGCTCATCGTCGACGAGGCCTGCGGGCTGCTCGAGCGCCAGGGGATGCGCTTCGGGGCCTGCGCCGCGCTCGATCTGCTCGAGGCGGAGGGCGCCGCGGTCGACCGTGCCGCCGGCACGGCGCGCCTGTCGCGCGCGCTCGTCGAGCGCGCGCTGGCGTCTTGCCCCCGCACGGTCCTCCTCGGCGGCGCCACGCCCGACGACGACTGCCTGCTCGACGGCGCGGACGTGCACTTCCTGCCCTCCGGCTCGCCGACCAATGTCCTCGACCACGAGACCGGTGACTACCGTGCCAGCACGGTCGACGACCTGGAGCGGGCGACGGCCGTCTGCGATGCCATGCCGGCGGTCGACATCATGTGGCCGGCGGTCACCGCCACCGACGTGCCCGACCACCAGCGCTCGCTTGTCGACCTGGTGACCGTCCTGTCGGCGAGCACCAAGCACACGCAGCACGACGTGCTCAACCCACGGGACGTCGCACCCATGCTCGAGCTCCTCGCCATCCTCGGGCAGGACGACGAAGAACTGCGCCGGCGGCCGCGCCTCAGCCTCGTGTGCTGCACTTCATCGCCGCTCAAGGTCGGGGGCGCCATGCTCGACGCCACGATCGCCATGGCGCGCCACCACGTCCCCGTGCTCGTCTACCCGATGCCGATCGCCGGCGCGACCGCGCCGGTGACCATCGCCGGCACGGTCACTCTCAACGTCGCCGAGTTCCTCGGGGTGGCGACGACGATCGCTCTCGCCGCTCCCGGCGCGCCCCTGATGATGGGCGCCGGCGCGAGTCTCCTCGATATGCACTCCGGCACATTCTCGTTCGGCGCCCTGGAGACGGCGCTGATGGTCGCCGCCATCGCCGAGGTCTCCCACCACCTGGGCTTCCCCGTCCTCTGCCCGGGCCTCGCCACCGACGCCAAGGCGCACGGCATCCAGGCGGGGTACGAGAAGGCCCTGAAAGGACTCTTCGTCGCCGAGGCCGGCGCCGACCTGATCACCGGGGGCATCGGCCTGCTCGGCGGCGCCGGGATCCTCAGCCTCCCGCAGATCGTGATCGACGCCGAGATCGCGGCGATGATCAAGCGCATGCTCGGCGAAGTCGAGGTCTCGCCGGGCACGGCGGCGACGGCCGCCGTCGAGCGGGCCGGCTACGACGGGCACTTCCTGGGCGACCCGGAGACGAAGCGCCGCCTGCGCGCGGGCGAGATCTTCATGCCGACGGTCTCGACCCGACTGAGCCACGAGATGTGGGCCGCGAGGGGCCGCGACGAGTACGACGTGGCGGGAGAGAAGGTGCGTGAGGTCCTCGCCGCGGCCGCGGCGCGCGGCCCGCTTCTCGACGACGGGCAGCGGGCCGCCCTCGACGCGCTCATCGCCGGACTGCCGGCCGACTGAGGGGGCCGTCCGCCGGGAAGCGCGACACAGAGGCGCGGCGCGCGCCTCAGGTCTCGGCGCGCACCCCGCCTTCGGCGGGCCGCAGGGCCTCGAGCGGCACCGGCGGCACCGCCCCCGGCCCAACCCCGGGCACGCCCATCCCCTTGCGCGCCAGCAGCACGAACAGCACGGCCCCGAGCATGCCGATGCCGAGCAGGGTGCCGAAGGCCTCGCGGCCGCCCAGGGTGTCCATCGCCCAGCCGCCGTACAGCGGGCCGAGGGCGGCGCCGCCGTTCCAGACCACGGTCCACACCCCCATGTAGCGGCCGCGCACCGCCTCGGGCGCCAGGTCCGACACCTCGGCCGCGGCCACGGGCGAGAGGAACACCTCCCCGACGCTCATGACGGTCACGAGGACCACGAGCGAGACGATGCCGGCGGCCAGTGCCGACCCGCCCAGGCCGAGGGCCAGAAGGCCGCTCGACAGGGCGAGCAGCAGCATGCGATTGCGGTGACGCGTGGCCCGGATCAGCGGGAACTGCAGGAGCGCGACGATCCCGGCGTTGTAGGCCAGCAGGATGCCCCACGTGCGGGCGCTGATGTCGAGGAAGCTGACGATGTACACGGAGAAGATCGAGCCGAAGTTGCCGAAGCAGAAGACCGGCAGCACGGCGACCGCGCAGAACAGCAGGAAGCGCCGGTCGGCCAGCACGACCTCGAACCCCACGTGGCCGCGCGCGTCCTTGCGCGGCGGCTCGAGAGCGCTGGCCGGCCGGCTCTCGCGGATCCAGAGAAGCATGGTGACGGCGATGGCGAGGATGCCGGCGGCCGCGGCGAGGAACAGCTGGCGGAACGAGGCGCCGTAGCCGAGAGCGAGGAAGGCCGTCGCCGGGCCGAGCACGACGCCGGTGTTCATGGCGACGCGGGTGATGCTGTAGGCCTCCTGACGCCGGGCGACGGGCATGAGGTCGGCGATCATGGCATTGCTCGCCGTCTGGAAGAGAGGCCAGCCGAACGAACTCTCGATGGCGACGATGATGGCCACCTGCCAGGCGGCGTTCGCGTAGGCGAAGCCGACGAACCAGAGCACGCCCATCAGCAGCGAGAGGACGAGCATCGGGCGACGACCGAGGCGATCCGTGAGGTGGCCTCCCCAGAACTGCAGCGGCATGACGAGGAACACCACACCGCCGAAGAGCAGCCCGACGACGCTCATCGACACGCCGAGCTCCTCGTGCAGGTAGATACCCTCGAAGGGGAAGGCGAGCGCGGCGGCCGCGACGTAGACGAAGATGCCGAGGACGAGCACCCAGAACTGGCGCGGGTAGTCGCGCAGGTAGCGCCGCAGTTGGGAGCGTCGTGATGACAGGGGTCTCTCCTCGGGGTGGTCGTGCCGCCGGGCGGCCGTGCCGCCCTCCCCATGCTATGCCAACGACACGGGCGGCGGCGACCGGAGGGCGGCGCCGTGCCGCCGGCGGCACGGCGGGCCCGAAGCCGGCGCCCTCGACGGACCACTCCGGTGACCCGACGCGCCGAACTTGCGCGGCCGCCTTCACCAGCCCGTGAGCTCAGCGAGAAGGAACATCCCCGGCTTCCAGCCCTCTTTCCTTCTCGAACTTGCTCACCGCGACGAGCAGAACCTTCAGAAACTTGACGTCGGGGGACGGCTCCACTACGGTCGCCGTATGTTCCTCAACGTGCAGCAGGCGGCGCGGCGCCTCGGGGTCTCCCCCGTCACCGTGCGACGGTGGACGGGCACCGGGTTTCTGCCGTGCACGCGCACGGCCGGCGGTCACCGCCGCATCGACGAGCGCGACATCGACGACCTCGCGCGCGCGATCGGCAACAGCAACCACCTCGCCGCGCAGATGGCCCGCGAGCGCGAGCTCGACGTCCTCGTCAACACCTCGATCGCCCTGGCCAGCAGGCTCGACTTGACCGACCTGCTGGCCGAGATCGCGCACCGCATGACGAGCCTGCTCGATTGCCACTTCTGCGCCATCTCGGCCTACGATCCCGAGACCGACTCGGTCAGCACGCTGGCCGAGTACGACCACTTCGGCCAGCGCCTCCCCGACCAGGGTCCCTACAAGCTGGCCGACTTCCCCCTGACACGCAAAGTCCTCGTGGGACAGACGACCGAGGTCGTCAACGTCGACGACCCGGCCGCCGACCCGGCCGAGGTCGCGGTGATGCGGCGCGACGGCGACCGCAGCCTGCTGATGGCGCCGCTCATCTACCAGGGCGAGTCGGTCGGCCTCGTCGAGATCGTCGACCAGAAGCGCTCACGCAAGTACTCCCGCCAGGAGTTGCGGCTCTGCGACGCCATCACGGGGCAGGCGGCCGTGGCCCTGCACAACGCGGCGCTCTTCGCCGGGCGGCGGCGCGGCGATCACGACATCGCCCTGCTTCGCGAGGCCCTCGTGGCGCTGACCGGCACGGTGCCCTCGGTGGCCGCCGCGCGCGACACCGAAGGCGTGCTGCAGGCGGTGGCCGCCGCGGTGTGCGCCGGGCTCGGCGCCATCTCCTGCGTCGCCAGCCTCTCGGGGGTCGCCGCGGGCGCCTTCGGCGACCGGCCCGTGACGACACCGGCAGAGGGCGACGCGGCGAGCCCGGCGAGCCTCGTCGTCGCCCGCGACGCTTCCGGAGCCTCCGACATGACCCTCGCCGTGACCCTCGCCGAGCCGCCCGGCGACGGCCAGGTCGAACTGCTCACGCTGGTCGCCTCGGCTGCGGCCGCGGTCGCCGCGCCACGCCCGTCGTGACCGCACCGCATCCTTCCTGACCGCGCGACATCCTTCGTCACGACCCGAAGAACGCCGAAGGGCCCGCGACGTCGTTCACGAGCCGCGGGCCCTTCGTACCGCCAGACGAGTCCCGAGGTCTACCTCTGGCGACGGAGGGGGATCCGGAAAACCGCGCTGTCGCGCGCTCTTCACGGACGCCGTCATCATCTCGTTTGTGCAGGCGTTTCCGCTACGTTCGATGGTTCGGCAAACTTCGCTCGCCGGGGTCGGCAAACTTGCTCGTAGTTGACTCGCGCCCGGCTCCCCGGTAGTTTCCCTGCCGTGTATCTCAGCGTACAGCTCGCGGCCCGCCGTCTCGGCGTCTCGCCGCACACGATCCGCCGCTGGACGGCGTCCGGCTTCCTCCCCTGCACGCGCACCGCCGGCGGGCACCGGCGCATCAAGCAGGAGGACATCGACGAGCTCACGCACCTCATCGGCGGCCGCAACCACCTCGCCGCGCGCCTGGCCCGCGAGCGTGAGCTCGAGACGCTCGTCAGCACGGCCATCGCCGTCAGCAGCCAGCTCGACCTTCCCGAGCTGCTGCGCGAGGTCGCCCGCCAGATGACCGGGCTGCTCGAGTGCCACTTCTGCGCGATCTCCGAGTACGACCCCGAGACGCGCAAGGTCCGGGTCCTCGCCGACTACGACGACCTCGGCAACCGCGTGCCCGACTCGATGACCTATACGGTGCACCAGTTCCCCATGGCCAAGCGCGCCCTCGAGGACCACGAACCGATCACGGTCAACGTGACCGACCCGCACGCCGACGCCGCCGAGGTGGCGATCATGCGCCGCGACGGCGACAAGTGCCTGCTCATCCTGCCGATGGTCTACCAGGACCGCGCCATCGGCCTGCTCGAGGTGCTCGACCACCACCGCGAGCGCCGCTTCAGCCGCCAGGAGATGCGGCTCGCGCGGGCGCTCGCCGGCCAGGCCGCGGTCGCCCTCCACAACGCCAAGGTCTTCGCCCAGCTCCGGGAGAGCGACGCGCACACGCTGACGCTGCGTACGGCCCTCGAGAGGGTGACCGAGGCCTACACCGAGCTGGTCGGCCAACCCACCGTGCCCGAGGTGCTCCAGCACGCGGCGGCGATCGGCGCCCACGCCCTGGGCGGCCTCTCCTGTGTGGCCAGCTGCGGCTCCGCCAGCGCGGGCGCCTCGGGCGTGCCTGCGGACACCGAGGCCGAGGCTCGCGGGCACACGACCCAGACCGACACCGCGCGCGTGGTGGTCGCCTCGGCCCCCTGCGGCGGCGACCGTCTCGTGCTCACGCTCACGCTCGCCGGCGACGCCAGCGAGGGTCAGGCCGAGCTCCTCAGTCTCATCGCCGCCGCCGCCGCCGACGCGCTCCGGCGGCTCTCCGCAGGCTGAGAGCGACCCGGGCGCCGCCCGGGTCCGCGGCTCTGCCCCGCATCCCGCCGGGCCTCGGACACGAGACCGCCCGCGTGGCCCCCGCTCGCCGCGCTCGACTCCGCCTGCAAAGTCTCCGGTCGTCAGGGCGCGACTCCGCCTGCGCGACCTCCGACCGCTGCGCCGCCGCCGACCGTCACCCCGCGTCGTCCGGGACCGCGCCGCGGCGTCTGCTATCCTCAGCCGGATGCCCCGCTCGGCCCCCGATCTCGTCGTCCTCGACACCGAGACGACCGGTCTCGATCCGCGGCGCGACCGCCTGATCGACGTCGGCGCCGTGCGCCTCGACGCCGGCCTCGCGGTCGTCGACCGTTTCTCCACGCTGGTCGCCCCCGGCATCCCGGTGCCCCTGTTCATCCAGCGCCTCACCGGCCTCGGCGAGGCCGACCTCGCCGGGGCGCCCCCGTTCGCCGAGGCCTTCGAGGGCCTCCGGGCGTTCGTCGGCGACGCGGTCGTGGCCGGCCACAACGTCGCCTTCGACCGCGCCCACCTCGATGAAGGCGCCCGGCGTCACGGCCTGGCCCCGCTGAGCGCGGACTGGCTCGACACCCTCGACGCCGCGCTCTTCCTCTACCCCGAGCTCGACCGCCACGCCCTCGGCGTGCTCGCCGACGAGCTCGGCCTGTCGCAGCCCGCGCACCGCGCGCTCACCGACGCCGAGTCCACGGCCGCTCTGCTCGCCCGGCTCTGCGCCCGCGCCGCCGGCCTGCCCGCCGAGGAGCGCACCCTGCTCACGACCGCCGGCTGGGCGCCGCTGCGCCTGCTCGACGCCTTCGGCGCCCTGCCCGACGAGGCGCCGCCCCCGCTCGTCGCCGAGCCCTCCCCGCCGGGCGGCGAACGCCTGCCGCTGCTGCCCTGCGAGGCCGAGGCCTGGCGCGCCGACTTCGACGAGGGCCTCGCCGCCCGCCTCCCGGGTTTCCGCCGCCGGCCGGGCCAGGCGCAGCTCGCCGAGGCCGTCGCCGACGTGTTCGAGCGCGGCGGCGTCGCCCTCTACGAGGCCGGCACCGGCATGGGCAAGAGCCTCGCCTACCTCGTGCCGGCCGCCTTCCGCAGCGCCGCCGGCGGCGAACGCGTGGTGGTCAGCACCAAGACCAAGGCGCTGCAGCGCCAGCTCGCCGCCCACGAGCTGCCGCTGGTCGCGCAGGGCCTGCCCGAGGGCTGGCGCTGGGCGACGCTGATGGGCCGCGAGAACTACATCTGCCGGCGGCGCCTCGACGAGGCCTTGCGTGCCGAGACGGGCGCCCTCCCCGATCGCGACCGTCTGCTGGCCCTCGCCTACCTGGTCGGCAGGGCGCGGCGCGGCGAGGTCGACCTCTCCGCTCTCCCCTACCGGGCCACCAAGGAGCTCCCGGCCCTCGCCGCTCTGGCACGCGACCTGCGCTCCTCGCGGGCGGCCTGTCTGGGCCGCCGCTGCCCGGCCCGGCGCCACTGCCACTGGCGAGTGGCGCGAAGCCGGGCCGAGGCGGCCCACCTCGTCTGCGTCAACCACGCCCTCCTGCTCACCGGCCCCGACACCCTGCCGCCGTTCGCCGACCTCGTGATCGACGAGGCCCACCTGCTCCAGGGCGAGGCGCTCTCCGCCTACGGCGCGGAGATCGACGCCGCCGCGCTCGACGCTCTCGTCGTCGACCTGCGCGGCAGGGGCCGCCAGCGTCCGCTGGCGGCCCGCCTGCGCGCCGCCGCCCGCCACGCCGAACCGGCCGACGGGCGCGTGCTCGCGACCGCCGCCGAGGCGGTCGAGGCGGCGCTGCAGAGACTCCCCGAGCTCAGCGAA
>DATHSP010000014.1:0-6097 GCA_035464075.1 Thermoleophilia bacterium
GGGCCGCGCCAGCGGCCCCGCCCCTCCTTTCGCCCGCCGCGCCGACGGGCCGCTCCGTCCGGCTACATGCCGTGCGGCCGCGAGCCGGCCAGCAGCGGCGGCGCCCGGCGAGCGGCCGGTTGCGTATCACCGAGGGGCCGCGCTGCGGGCAGCTTCCGCAGCCCGCGGAGCGGCTCCAGAGTCGGCGGTGTGGAAGTCGACAGGCCGCGTGAGTCGGTCGGACGAAGACCGGCGCCAAGCTACCCGTCGAGCCGCGCGAGGTGTGGGGAGAAGGCGACGAGCGGCCGTGGGTCGTCACACCGTATCCCGGTGAGCATGTCGCGGTCGCCGATCGCGTCGGCGGTCTCGCCGGCTCCGGCGCCCTCCAGCAAGCCCTCTACCGCCTCCAGACAGCGCACGGTCTCGGCGACGGCCAGGTCGAAGATCTCCTCGAGCGTCTCCGTGCGCGGTTCGTCCGGCAGCGATGGGCGGAACCAGCGGCGCCTCGTGTGGGCGAGGTCGACGACGAGCGGGAGGGGGTCGTCGGGGTACAGTTGCGTGCGGTCCATCACCCCGCTGCGGTCGACGACGGGCGCCAGGGTGGTCAGCAGCCGCGTGAGTGGTGCGCGGCGGTCCGACATGGCCGAGTAGACGAGTGCCATGTTGCGGAAGGCCGCACGCCCCTCGGCGGCCGAGAAGGCGACGCCGTGGACGTCGGCGAGCGCGCGCTCGAACACCCGCGCGACGACCGCCGTCTGCCGGCGCGACATGCGCAGCAGCCGGGATCGCCGGATCCACGCCGGATCGGCGGACCGCTGCTGCCGCAGCATCACGTCGATCGAGCTCTCCAGCAGGCCGTGCCGCCGGAACGCCAGGGCGCGCTGCGCCGCGTCGGCGCGCTCGGTGATGTCCCCCGTCCAGTACATGACCCAAGGGTGCGCCTCGGCGTCGAGGCAGAGGTGCGCCGCGTACCCGCAGGCGAAGGCAAGCGCGACTTCCCGCTCCTCCGTCGGCAGGTCAGCGGCCTGCTCGAAGAGGCTGTGGAAGACGTCCCGCATGCGGTGCTGGTGCACCATGAGGGCGAGGTCCCTGCGGCTCCGATCGCCGGACCAGACGCGCGAGTAGAAGAGGAAGTCCGGCCCCTGCGCCCCGACCTTGTAGGCGTCGGGCTGGGAGTCGAGCAGGCGCGCGAGCGGGCCGGGGCGCAGGCACGCCCGCACCCTCTCCGCCACCTCCCAGTGCGCCAGCATGTCGGGCATCTCATCTCCTTCCTCGGTCGGGCACTCACCTTCGACGACGACAGCGCTCTCTCCTCGCCGGGTGCGCTCCCGGCGCCGGCCGCGCACACCTCGCCCGGTGCATGATCTTCTCCGGCCGTGCACTCCTCGCTCGGCTCATGATCCTCGCCGCCGCGCTTCGCCGGTCGCGGACCCCGGGACGAGGAGCGGTGAACGATGGTGACCATCGCCGGGTCGGGCCGACGCCCTGATACCATTACCCGACGTGGACGCGTTCCGCCCGGCGCGAGATTCCGCGCACCAGGGGCGCGAGCGCCTCGCGGGGGAGCAGCCGAGGCCCTCGGGAGTCGCGAACAGTGGGCCTATAGCTCAGCTGGTTAGAGCAGCCGACTCATAATCGGCCGGTCGCAGGTTCGAGTCCTGCTGGGCCCACCAGTGTTTGTCGTGTTCCGGGTGACACTGGACCCTGCGGGTGCGCCAAGCCCAAGCGAGATGCGCTGTCGTGACGTCGCCTACCGCTGCGAAGGGATGACAGGGGTGCAGGAGACCAAGTCCGTCGAAGTCTGCCTCTCGCCGGTGCTGTTCCCGGACATCCTCGTGAAGGACGACTTCATCGTCGTCTTGGTGGACATCCTGCGGGCCACGACGACCATCTGCACCGCGGTCGCCAACGGGGTGGAGGCGATCATCCCCGTGGCGACGCACGACGAGGCGCGACAGCTCAAGGCGCAGGGGTTCCTGGTCGCCACCGAGAAGGACGGCGTGCAACTCGACTTCGCCGACTTCGGCAACTCGGCCTTCAGTTTCACGGCCGACGCGATCGCCGGGGAGACCCTCGTCTACTGCACGACCAACGGGACGCGCGCGCTGCAGATGGCGAAGGGCGCGAGCGGCATCGCGATCGGCGCCTTCATCAACCTCTCCGCGCTGGTCGAGTGGCTCACCAGGCAGCGGCGGGACGTGGTCGTCCTCTGCTCGGGCTGGAAGAACAGGTTCTGCCTCGAGGACACCCTCTTCGCCGGGGCGCTGACGGGAAGACTGCTGGAGACAGGCCGCTTTCACACCGAGTGCGACTCGGCGCAGGCGTCGATGGATCTCTGGAGCCTCGCCGAAGGCGACGTGCTCGGCTACATCGAGAAGGCCGCCCACCGTCACCGCTTGAAGAGACTGGGGCTGGACGACGTGCTCCCGTACTCGTTCACGTGCGACCTGGTGCAGGTCGTGCCGGTGTTCGACGGCAGCGTCATCAGGGGGGCCGCGGCGCCCTGAGCCCCCGCACGTCCGGAGGTGCCGCGCCGCACCGAGTCCCCGCACGCCCGAGGTGCGGCGGCCGCCGCCGCAGGCGCCCGGCCGCGATTTCCTGTATAATTGCAGGCAGAAGTAGGACCGACGCACCACCGGTCTCCCCGCCGTAGCTCTCGCCGCCGCGCATCCAGTGTCGCGCCGGCAGGACGGTCGCGGGCAGGGTGCGGGTGCGCGGGGTCGTCGCCTCCCTCCGTGCCGAGGGCGTGCCGGTCAAGCCGGCCGCAAGGGCGCCCAGCATGCAGGCAGGGAGGTCAGGGATCATGTACTCGGTCGGGGACAACGTCGTGTACCCGTGTCACGGCGCGGGCAAGATCGTGCGCATCGCGTCGCGCGAGGTGCGCGGTCGGCGGCGCGACTACATCACCATCCAGATCCTCCACGACCGTATGACGGTCATGATCCCGGTGGAGAACGCCGAGCGGGCGGGGTTGCGCAAGGTCATCGCGGCCGAGGCGGTCGACGAGGTGCTCGAGATGCTGCGGGGCGGCGCCCCGGCGATGCCCGAGAAGTGGCACGCCCGAGCGAAGTGCGCTCAGGAGAAGCTCGGCACCGGGGACATCCTCCAGGTCGCCGAGGTCGTCCGTGACCTCACCTTGCGGGCCGCGGGCAAGGTGCTGTCCCCGGGCGAGAAACAGATGTTTGACAAGGCCGGCAAGATCCTCGCCAGCGAGCTCATGTACGCTTGCGAGCTGAGCGCGGAGGAGGCCGTGGCCCTCCTCGACGACGTGCTTGGGACCACTCACGTCGGGGGCCCGGTACCCGCCGACTGGATCCGCGAGTCGGGCCGCGTCGCCTGAGGCGACGCGGCCGTGAGATGGGCACGGGCGGCGTGACGATCGCGCAACATGCGACGATGGCGGGCCGCGTCACGTGCGCGGGCCATCTGACGATCGCGGGCCGCGTGACGATCGCGCGGCTGGGGGGTAACCCTCTCGGTGACCTCGCTGCCGCCTCGTGATGCGGCAGCTCCCTCGCTCACGTCGAGGTCCCGCTTGAGCCACGACCACTCGCACGCGCACGCATCGGGCCTCTCCGCCGCCGGCCGCCACCGCCGCCCGCTGCGCATCGCCTTCGTCCTGACGCTGGCGTACGCCCTCGTCGAGGGGGTAGCCGGGGTGCTGCTCGGCTCGCTGGCCCTGCTCTCCGACGCTGGGCACATGCTGACCGACGTCGTCGGCCTCGGCATGGCCCTCGCCGCCGTGCAGCTCGCCGGCCAGACTCGTGATCCCGGCCACACCTACGGTCTCTACCGTCTCGAGGTGCTCGCCGCGCTCGCCAACGCGGTGCTGCTCTTCGGGGTCGCGGCCTACGTGCTCTACGAGGCGGCCACCCGCTTCGCGGATCCCCCGGAAGTCGCCGGCGTGCCCCTGCTCGTCGTCGCCAGCCTCGGGCTGCTCGTGAATCTGGTGTCGTTCTGGCTGCTGCGCGCCGGGGCCAAGGAGAGCCTCAACGTCCGCGGCGCCTTCCTCGAGGTCTTCTCCGACATGCTTGGGTCGGCGGGCGTCATCGTCGCCGGCGTCATCCTCGTGACGACCGGGTGGCCCTACGCCGACCCGATCATCGGCGCCGGCATCGGGCTCTTCATCCTGCCGCGCGCCTGGCGGCTCGGGCGCGACGCGCTGCGCATCCTGCTCGAGATCGCGCCGGAGGACGTGGACGTCACGGTCGCCCAGAACAGCCTCGCCGGCCTACCCGGCGTCGTCGACGTCCACGACCTGCACGTGTGGACGCTGACCTCGGGGATGAACATGGCGAGCGGGCACCTGAGCGTCGCGACCGCCGCCGACGTCGCCCCGGTGATGCGTGCGGCTCATGTGCTGCTCGCGCACGAGTTCGAGGTCACGCACGCCACGCTGCAGGTCGAGCCCAAGGACCCCGGCTTCGAGTGCGCCCCGTGCCCGTCGTCGCCGGCGGCAACGGCGGGGTGTGCTTGCGCTGACGCGGAGTCGGACCGCGCCCCGTAGGATTCGATGACGGCGGCCGCACAGCGGCGGCGGGCCCGGTGCTATCATGCCGGCGGTCCGCCTCGTCGTCATCGTGCCTGCAGGAGGGTCCCCGATGCGCTACCGCTTCTTCACCTGTGACGTCTTCACCGACACGCGCTTCGGCGGCAACCAGCTCGCCGTCCACCCCGAGGCCGAGGGGCTGACGGCCGGGCAGATGCAGCGCATCGCGCGCGAGTTCAACTTCTCGGAGACGACCTTCGTGCTGCCCGCCGAGCAGGGGCACGACCGGCGCGTGCGCATCTTCACGCCGACGCAGGAGGTGCCCTTCGCCGGCCACCCCAACGTCGGCACGGCGTTCGTGCTCGCGACGATGGGCGCCTTCGGGCCGCTCGACGTGCCGCGCACCGTCACCTTCGAGGAGGACGCGGGGCTCGTGGCGGTCACGATCGAGCAGCGCGATGGCGAGCGCATCGCCTGTGAGCTGAAGGCGCCGCAGCGCCTCTCGCTGGGCGCGACCGTCGCCCCGGAGGCGGTCGCGGCGGCCGTGAGCCTCGCGGCGGAGGATATCGTCACGGCCGCGCACGAGCCGGTGGTCGCGTCCGTCGGCCTGCCGTTCGTCATCGCCGAGCTCCAGGACCGCGACGCCCTCGAGCGCGCACGGCCGAACCTCGCCGGCGCGGAAGCTCTGCTCGCCGCCGGCGCCGAGGTGCCGGACGTGCACGTCTACGTGAGGTCGGACGGTCGCTCCGTCGACGGTTTCGACCTGCGCGCGCGGATGTTCTCGCCCCTGGACGGCATCCCCGAAGACCCCGCCACCGGGAGCGCGAACTGCGTGCTCGCCGCGCTCCTCAGCCACCTCGAGGCGGCGCGCGACGGGGCCTTCGCCTACCACATCGCTCAGGGCTTCGAGATGGGACGGCCGAGCGTCCTCGAGGCCCGCACCGAGAAGCGGGACGGAGACGTCACGGGCGTGTGGATCGGCGGCGAGAGCGTCATGGTGAGCGAGGGGTTCATCGAGGTCTGACCGCGCGGCCGGCAGCTTGGCTGGCAGCGCCGGCGGCAGCGGACTCCGTTGACAGCCCTGGACTCACCCGCCTAGGCTCGGCCGACCACGGCGAGGAGGGGTGATGGGACGCTTCGACGGCAAGACGGTGCTGATCACAGGGGGATCGAGCGGGATCGGCCGCGCGACCGTGCGCGCCTTCGCCCGCGAAGGCGCGCACGGCTACGCGGCCGCCCGCCGCGCCGACCTGCTCGAGGAGCTGGCGCTGGAGGCGCTCGCGGGGTGCGGTGGCGCCCCGTCGGGCGGCATCGAGGCCGTGGCCCTCGATGTCCGCGACATCTCGGCCGTCAAGCAGGCCGTGCGCGACGTCGTGGACGCCGCCGGCCGCCTCGACGTGCTCGTCAACTGTGCCGGGATCAGCGTCGGTCTTCCGGTCTTCGACGTCACCGAGGAGGCGTGGGCCGAGATGCTGGCGACGAACCTCACGAGCGCCTTTTTCGCCAGTCAGGAGGCGGCCCGCCACATGGTCGGTGCGGGCGGCGGGGCGATCGTCAACGTGTCCTCGATCTGCGCGTACATGGCCGAGTCGCCGGAGGTGCCCTACTGCGCCACTAAGGCGGCCCTCG
>DATHSP010000015.1:0-2578 GCA_035464075.1 Thermoleophilia bacterium
CGCGCCCTCCGCGCCGCCGCCGCGCAGCGGTGGCGCGCCGTGGCCCGCCTCGGCGCGGCGCCGCGCCCGCTCCACCCACGCGGCGTACGCCGCCGGGCCGGCGTGGCGCAACCCCAGCCGGGCCAGATGCGGCAGGACGCCGGCGACCGTGCGGTGGCCCTCCTCGATGTCCAGCTCGGACTGGGAGACGCCGGCGAGCCCGGTCGTCGGCGGCACGATCGAGGTGACGACGTTGGCCCCGGCCTGCAGGCGACGCTCGAGACCGCGGATGCCGTCGACGTCGAGCGAGGCGGGGATCAAGCGGTCGGGCATCGCCAGCCGCATGACGGCGATGGTGCGCAGCTCGTCGCCGTCGGCCGGCGGCGGGGTCGCGGCCAGCGGCGTCCCCGCCTGGGGGACGAAGGTCATCACCCGCACCTGCTGCCAGTCGCCGGCACGCATGGCGGCGATCGAGTGCGCGCGGTCGGCGACCCCGTCGCCGATGCCGGTGAGGAGGCCGTCCTCGACGAGGAGCCCGGCGGCGCGCGCCGCGGCACGGGCCTCGGCGCGGCGCGCGAACGGCTGCCCGACGCGCAGGCGCGCGTACAGCTCCGGCGAGTGGGTCTCCTGATAGAGCGCGTACCAGTCGGCGCCCACGCGGCGGAGCTCCCGCAGCACGGCATCGTCGACCACCCCGGGCGAGACCATGACCGGCAGCCCCGTCGCCTCGCGCACGGCGCCGACCAGCTCCACGAGCCGCGCGGCGCCGTCGTCGAGGAGCACCGGGTCCTCCCCCATCGTCAGGTCGAGGAGGTCGACGCCCGAGGCGGCCAGGTCGCGGCAGATCGCCACGACCTCGCCGGGGCTCTTGCGATAGCGCGGGCTCTCAGGGTTGCCGACGCGGTAGTAGCAGAACGCGCACGCGTTGCGGCAGAAGGTCGAGAAGTAGACGAAACCGTAGAGGAAGACGGCGTCGCCGAACTGCCGTGCGCGCTGCTCGCGGGCGGCGGCGTAGAGCTCCTCGGCGCCCTCGTCGTCGGCGGCCAGGAGCCGCCCCAGGGCGGCCTCGTCGAGCGCGCCGCCCTCGAGCGCCCGCACGCACGACTCGCGGATCTCGGCGACGGGGGTGGTCACGGTGCTCCCTCGTTCGACTGACGGCCACCGGCTGAGGGTGGAGGCGCGGCCGCGGCCGCCGCTCGAGTGTACCGACGCCCGCCGCGGGCGCGCAACACGGGTGGAGCCGCCGGTGCGGATGCCGCGCGAACGGAGCCGCGGCTCTTCAGCCGCGGGCGCGCCTCAGCGAAACTCGAGGACGTCGTCGACCGGGCGCCGCGGCCCGCGCCGAGGCCGGCCCGCCGGGCGCCCCACGGGCACGACCGCCGCCAGGTGTGCGTCGGCCCCCACGCCGAGCAGCTCTTCGATGGCCGGCGCGGCGATCACCGGCGCCGTCATCCAGCAGCTGCCGTAGCCCATCGCGTGAGCCGCCGTGCAGAGGACCTGCACGGCGGCGCCGATGCTCTGCAGGTCGGGCCGCTGACGCAGGCGGTCGTGGTCCTCTCGTGAGAGCCCGCGGAGTCGCAACAGCTCATCGCCGCGCGACTCGTAGGGGAGCACGAAGACGGCGACGACCACGGGTGCGGCGGCGAAGAAGGTCGCGTAGGCCCTGACCGCCTTGACGTCGGCCGCACGGCCGGCGCACTCCGGCCAGGCCGCGACCTCGTCGAGCGCCGCGTCGACGGCCGTCGCCATCGCCCGGCGGGCGGCCTCGTCCTCAACGGCGACGAAGCGCCAGCACTGCGAGTTGCCGGCGTTGGCGGCCCGCGTCGCGCAGGCCACCATGGCGCGGACGTCGTCGCGCGGTACCGCGTCGGGCAGGAAGCGCCGCACGCTGCAGCGCCCCTCGACCGCGGCGGAGAGGCTGACCCCTTCGAGCTGGTGTCCGCACACCGGTCCTTCCATGCCGGGGATGCTACCAGAACGGTCAACGGGGGTTCCGTACTCGCGCGGTCTGAGCCGCGCCTCGGCCGCCCTGCCGAAGCCAGCTGACGCGACGAGCGGGGGGCGGGCGGTCGCGGGTCACCTCACGGACGAACGGCCGCCCTGCGAAGCCGGGGCGGGCGGCCGTGGGTCACGCCACGAAGGCCAGACGGCCCGAGACCGCGACGGCGCTGCCGGCTCGGAGACCGCGACGGGGCGGGCGACTCCGAGACCGCGACGGGGCGGGCGGCCCGGTGGGCCGCCCGCCCCGTCGTCACTCGCTTCGCTCCGGCCGCCTCAGCCGCCGGAGATCGGCGGCACGACCTTCATCGTGTCGCCGTCCTCGAGCACCGTGGCGAGTCCCTCGCGGGCGTTGATGTTGCGCCCGTTGAGGAAGACGCCGGCCCACATGCGGCCGTCGTCGCGGAAGATCCGCGGCTTGAGCCGCGGCTCGACGCCGACGGCCTGCTCGAGGGCATCGCCGACGGTCGCCGCGTCACACTCGACCTCGCGGTGACCGTCGGCGGTCGTCATCCCGACCGGCAACTTGACGCTGACCCTGGCCATGGGCCTAAGCCTGGAGCTCCTTGTCCATCTTGTCGACCTTGAGGTCGACGGCGAG
>DATHSP010000016.1:0-3332 GCA_035464075.1 Thermoleophilia bacterium
CGGCCGCCACTGGCGTAACGGACGGCTTCGGCCTGCCGTACTCGGATTACGACCCCCTACCGCCCGACGGCTACCTCAGGCACACCGCCGCATGGACGGACCGTTTCCTCACCACCGCTTGGCCCGGCAGCACGCGGGTGCGCATTCGCATCGAGACGACGTCCGACTGGACCACCGTCCGCTTGCGCTCGGGTGGCCGTTGGCTGCGACCCGACCTGGTGTCCGTGTCAGGAACGGCAGCCGAAGCGTACCTGGGCGATGGCCACGTGGGCCTGAACCAGCCCCTGGCGAGGGCCGAAGCCGGCCACAGCGCTGCGTTGGTCCTCGACGTGCACTTCAGCGATCGGCTTAGCGGCCGCACCGTGGAGTTCGTGATCGAGCGCGGGGGAATCGGCCAGACCATGGTCGAGATCTCTAGCTTCCGTTCGGGCACACCGGTCGTGGTCCGGACCATCCGTTGGGACGGATGGACCGACGACGGGCGCAATGCGACCGCCTTCGGCATCCCGGCCAGAGAGCTCTTTGCGAAGTAGCGCACTCGCCAACGGCAGGGCGACCGCCGCAGGGCCGGACGGCCCCGCGGCGGAGCGTTTTCGCTTGCCGAAACAGCGACGCCGTGGGGCCGTCCGGCCCTGCGCGACTCGCCGGCTAGCCCCTCACCCGCACTTCGAGTACCCGCACGACTCGCACTTCATGCACCCTTCCTCGAACCGCAGCGGCGCGCCGCAGTCGGGGCAGCCCTGGCCGCGCTGGAGGACGTTCTCGACGCCGGCGGTCTCGAGCGCGACGGCGATGAGGTCGGCGCGGCTGGCGACGAGGCGGCCCTCGTAGGTGCCGTACATGCCGCCGTTGATGCCGCGCAGGGTCTTGACCAGCGCCTCGGCGGGGACGCCGTACTGCAGCGCGATCGACACGACTCGGCCGAGCGCCTCCGAGTCGGCGTTGGCCTCGTCGCCGGCCTTGCCGCTGGTGATGAAGCACTCGACCGGCAGGCCGTCCTGCTTGTTGACGGTGACGTAGAAGCCGCGCTTCTCGCCGGTGGGCAGGGTGAGCTTGACGGCGTCGGTGAACCCCGTGAGACGCGCGGGGCGGTCGAACAGCGGCTCGCCGGGCAGGCGGTCGAAGCTGGGGGTGGGCCGCGCCTTCGTGGCGCTGGCGGTCGACGCTGCGCTGTCGTCGCTCTTCTTCATGTCGCCTTTCTCCGCCTTGGTGGAGAGGACCTGGAACTGCCGCGAGCCGTCGCGGTAGACGGTGATGCCCTTGCAGCCGGTGGCGAACGCGAGGCTGTACGCGTCGTAGACGTCGTCGACCTTGGCCTCGTTCGGGAGGTTGATCGTCTTGGAGATGGAGTTCGCCACCATCTCGCCGCCCGCGTCGAAGGCGGTCTGGACCACGCCTTGCATCTTCACGTGGTCGACCGGCGCGATGTCGTGGGCGCACACCAGCACGGCCTTGACTTCGTCGGGGATGAAGTCGAGCCCCTGGACGCTGCCGTGGTTCTCCTGCACCGCCTCGACGACCTTGTCCCAGTCCCAGGCGCCGCCCTTGGCGAAGCCCGGGGCGGGCGCGTGCCGCTCGAGGAGCTCGCGGAAGAGGGGCGCGATCAGGGCGGCGTAGCCGGCGCCGATCTTGCGGTAGATGAAGGGCGCGAAGATCGGCTCGACGCCGGAGGAGACGCCCATCAGCATCGAGGTGGTGCCGGTCGGGGCGACGGTGAGCAGCGCCACGTTGCGGCGGGTGTTGGCGAGGGACGACTGGGTGAACGCCGGGAACGCGCCGCGCTCCTCGGCGAGCGCGTGGCTCGCGCCGGTGGCGGCCTCGCGCAGCTCGGTGATCATGTCGCTCACGGCCGCACGGCCCTCGTCGCTGTCATAGCGGTAGCCCATGCGGATCAGGGCGTCCGCGAGTCCCATGATCCCGAGGCCGAGGCGCCGCAGGTAGAGGCTCATCTCGCGGTTGTCCTCGAGCGCGAACTTGTTGACCTCGAGGACGTTGTCGAGGAAGCGGATGGTGCTGGCGACGTCCTCGCGGAAGGTTTCGACGTCGAAGCCCTCCATGCCGACGTTCTGTTGCGCGACGTAGGCCGCCAGGTTGATGGCGCCGAGGTCACAAGGTTCACCGGGAAACAATGGGATCTCACCACAATTGTGCGCGACGATCCCGTTCGCGTCGAAAGCGTGAACACTCGCCACCGTGACGTCATAGACGTCCTCGACCCCGTCGTCGTCTACGGATCGGACCGTAGCGACGAAGCGTTCACGGTTCGCTTCGCGGACGTAGCCGTCGGTTGCCTCGCGGAGCCGGTCCCGCTTCGCGCCGACAGCGAAACCGACAACGTCCGCGAACCGCAGCAGATTGTCATTGGCAACGACGAGCTCGTGCTGAGCCTTCACCGGGTAGGCTCTCTCTCCTCCCCTGCCGTCCGGCAACAGGCGGCTGCCGGCGGGCCGTCGCTCGCGGTACAGGGACGAGATGATCCCGAGGCGCGCGAGCATCCGCTGAACTCGCAGGAGCATGGCGTCATCGGACTGGGCCAGGCGGACGGAGACGCCCTTGTCCTGGCCTCCCTGCACCGAGCCATCGGCGTCGAACAGCCCTTTGAGGAAGCCTGCGTAAAACGCAGAAGACGCCTGCTCGATCTCGTCGGTGACGGTCTTGCTGCCGCGCGCCACACCGAACTCGGAAGCCAGGCGCGTCAGCGCATCCGAAGCGATGCGGGTCTTCGTCTCGGCCTCTGTCCGCCACAGCCGACCGATCCCCATTCCGGGCGCCCTCAGCGCCGCGATGGCCCGCTCGGCCATCGCCTCACGCTCGTCTCCCCACAGGTCGAGGCACGCCAGACCGCCCTTGTCGGCATGGAAGGTGCCGTCGCCGATCAGCATGCCCAGCAACCACCCCTGCTCTGCGTTTCCACGCCCGCTCCACGCGTTCGCCCCGCGCTGATCGGTCAGCACGACCTCGTCGCCGGGACGCAGCTCGCCAGCCTCACACCACTCGCTGTCGACTCGTGCTCGCGTGCGTGAGGTGACGCGCTTCACCCGATGATCGGGCGTGAGACGCAGCTCGAAGCCCTCCACCGTGCGCAGCTTCACCACTGGCTTGGTACCGGTACGGAAGAAGCCGCGGCTCTCGAGGGGGAAGGCGACGCCGTCGACGACGGCGCAGAAGTCCCGATCGACGAGATCGGCCACCTGCCGTGCTCCCTGATGCGTCATGACCCAGGTGTCGGCCGTCACGCACGGGTTCGTCGACTTGATCTCCCCCAGCGACGCGCGCATGGGGTTGAACTCGTTGATGCGGTCGACGTAGATCAGCCCGGGCTCGCCGGTCTG
>DATHSP010000017.1:0-7721 GCA_035464075.1 Thermoleophilia bacterium
CGTCGATCGACGGCAGGTCGTCGTGGATGAGCGAGTAGGTGTGGATGAGCTCGAGCGCCGCCGCCGTCGGCAGCACGGTCGCCGGTTCGGCGCCTCGGCTCTCGACCACGGCGAGCGCGAGCACGGGCCGGATGCGCTTGCCCCCGGCGAGCAGCGAGTAGCGCATGGCCTCGACCAGTCGCGCCGCCCTGCGGTCCGCGCCGAAGTCGAGGCCCTCGAGGTAGTGCTCCACGAGGCGCTGCAGGCGCAGCGGGTAGGACGGCTCGTTCATGCGGGAGACGGCTCGTTCATGCGGGAGACGACTCGCTCATGCGGGAGACGGCTCGTTCATTGTGGGCGACTCGCGGCTGCAGAAGAGCGCTCGCCGCTCACCCGGTCGCCGCCGCCAGGCGCTCGAGCAGGCGCGAGGCCTCGTCGGCGAGCTCGGCCACCCGCTCGAGCAGCGTCAGGTCCACCTCGCTCGAGGTACCGCCGAGCCGCGGCTCGAGGTCGCCGAGCTCGGCGACGATCGCGCGGAGGCGCTCGAGGTCGGCCTTCGTGTCGTCAGGCATCGCGCGCCTCCTCCAGCTCGTCGCCCTCTGGCTCGTCGTCCTCCGGCGCCTCGACGACGAGCACGTCGTCCTCCGGCTGCTCGTCGCCTCCCCCCGCGTGACCGACGATGCCCCCCAGCACCCCGTTGACGAAGCGCGCCGAGTCGTCGGTCGAATAGCGCTTCGTCAGGCGCACGGCCTCGTCGATCGCGACCTGCGGCGGGGTCTCCGTGTAGCGCAGCTCCCAGAGCGCGAGGCGCAGGATGCTGCGCTCGAGGGGCGCGATGCGGGCGACCGGCCAGTCGCGGGAGTGCGCGCCGAGCTCGGTGTCGAGCTCTGCGGTGAAGTCGATCACGCCGCGCACGGCGGCGACCGTGTAGTCGTCGGGGGGGTAGCCCTCGCGCAGCTTGTGACCCACGACGAGCTCCGCCATGGAGAGTGGCGTGACCTCGCGCTGGTAGAGGAGGAAGACGGCGTCACGGCGCGCCTGCTTGCGGCTCGGTGCCCGCTGCGTCACCGGCCCTCCCGCCCCCGGCTCAGGCGGGTTCGATGGCGAAGAGCGGCTCGCCGTACTGCACGGTCGCGCCGTCGTCGACGAGGATCTCGCGCACGATGCCGTCGACGTCGGCGACGAGCTCGTTCATCATCTTCATCATCTCGAGGATGCAGAGCGTCTGGCCCGCAGCGACGCGGTCACCGACGTTGACGAACATGGGCGCCCCGGGAGCGGGCGAGCGGTAGAAGGTCGCGACCCACTTCGAGCGCACGACGTGGTAGCCGTCGGCCTCGGCCTGGCTGCCGTTGCCGCCCGGCGTCGCGACGGCCGTGGCGGTGGCCGAGGAGGCCGGCGCGGGGGCGGCGGCGGGCGCCTGCGGCGCGGACGACGCCGCGACGCCGGCCTTGCGCACCGTCACCTTGAGCGGGCCCTCCTCGATGGTGACCTCGTCGACGCCGCTCTCCTCGACCATCCCGAGGATGTCCTTGACGCGGTCGCCGGAGCGGTCGAGCAGCTCGGCGCCGGCCTGCGAGTGGATCCAGCGGTCGTGCATGCCGAAGACGTCGGACTCGACACCCACGGCGTGCTTCTCGAGGTACGCCCTCGCCGTCTGCGGGAAGAGGGCGTAACTCAGCAGGTCCTCCTCGGAGCGCGCCAGCTCGCCGATCTCGTCGCGGTAGTCCTCGAGCGTCTCCTCGACGAGATCGGCGGGGCGACAGGTGATCGGCTCCTCGCCCTCGAGCACACGCCCGATGACCTCCTGTGAGACCGGGCCCGGCGCGGCCCCGTAGCGGCCGCGCAGGTACTGCTTCATCTCGTCGGGCACGATGTGCCAGCGGCGGCCGGAGAGCACGTTGAGCACCGCCTGTGTGCCGACGATCTGCGACATCGGCGTGACCAGCGGCGGGAACCCCACCTCGGCGCGCACGACGGGGATCTCCTCGAGCACCTCGGGCAGGCGGTCGAGGGCGTTCTGCTCCTTGAGCTGGCTCTCGAGGTTGGAGATCATGCCGCCCGGCACCTGGTGCGAGTAGACCTGCATGTGGGTGAGCGAGGTGACGCCGCGGTCCCAGCCGCCCTCTTTGCGCACGCTCTCGAAGTACTTGGCGATGTCGAAGAGCTTCTCGAGGTCGAGCTCGGTGTCGTAGGGCGTGCCGATGAGGGCGGTGACGACCATCTCGGTGGCCGGCTGTGAGTTGCCGAAAGCCAGCGGCACGGTGGCCGTGTCGATCACGTCGACGCCGGCCTCGATGGCCTTGAGGTAGGTCATGGGGGCGAGCCCGCCGATGTAGTGGCAGTGCAGCTGGATCGGGATATCGAGCTCGGCCTTGAGGCGGCCGATGAGCTGCTCGGCGTAGAACGGCGAGAGCAGGGCCGCCATGTCCTTGATGCAGATCGAGTCGGCGCCCATGTCGGCGAGCTCGTGGGCGACGTGCAGGTAGTGGTCGAGCGAGTGCACCGGAGAGATCGTGTAGACGACGGCCGCCTGGAAGTGCTTGCCCGTCTCCTTGATCGCCGCGACCGCGGTCTCGAAGTTGCGGATGTCGTTGAGGGCGTCGAAGACGCGGAAGACGTCGATGCCGTTCTCGGCCGCCTTGTGCACGAAGCGGCGCACGATGTCGTCGCCGTAGTGACGGTAGCCGACGAGGTTCTGGCCGCGCAGCAGCATCTGCAGCGGCGTGCGGGCGGCGTGGCGTTTGATGAGACGAAGGCGCTCCCACGGGTCCTCGTCGAGGAAGCGCAGCGAGGCGTCGAAGGTCGCCCCTCCCCAGCACTCGAGCGAGTTGAAGCCGACCTGGTCCATGAGCTCGAGGATCGGCAGCATCTCGGACGTACGCATGCGCGTCGCCCAGAGCGACTGGTGGCCGTCCCTCAGGCTGGTGTCGGTGATGCGGACGCGTCGTGCCTGCATAGCCTCTCCTGCCTCTCGCGCCTCAGGCGCGGCTCAGATACTCGCCGGTGCGGGTGTCGACCTTGATGCGCTCGTCCTGCTCGATGAAGAGCGGCACCTGGATCGAGACGCCGGTCTCGAGCGTCGCCGGCTTGGTGCCGCCCTGGGCGGTGTCGCCGCGCAGCCCGGGCTCGGTGTGCGTGATCGTCAGCTCGACCGTGGTCGGCGCCTCGACGGCGAACGGGACGCCGTCGAGGTAGAAGACCTGGGCCTCCTGGTTCTCGATGACCCACTGGAGGGCGTCCCTCGCCATGTCGGGCGAGACCGAGAGCTGCTCGTACGTCTCCGGGTCCATCAGCACGACCTCGGTCTCGGTCGCGTACAGGTAGGTCAGCTTGCGCGAGCGTGTGTCGAGGCGGTTGAACTTCTCCCCGGCCCTGAAGGTCTTGTCGAGCACGGCGCCGGACTTGATGTGACGCAGCTTCGTGCGCACGAAGGCACCGCCCTTGCCGGGCTTGACGTGCTGCGACTCGACGATGGTGAAGGGATCGCCGTCGACCTCGATGGCCATCCCGTTCTTGAACTGGTTGGTGTTGACGACGTCTGCCATGTCGCTCCGGTGAAGGGTCGCTGACGAGGTGCGGGTGAACCGACATGATACCGCAAAGGGACGCGGCGGCGGGAGCAGACGAAGGGCGCGAGGGCGCCGGCTTCAGCCGGCGCCCTCGCGCCGACCCTTCAGGCCGCGCTCAAGCCTCTTCCTCGCGGCCGCCGCCACGTCGCCGCAGCAGCAGCCAGGAGACGACGGCCACGGCGATCGCCAGGATCACGATGACGGCGATCAGGACCGTGTCCGTGCCGCCCGCCGACGTGTCCTCCGCGGCCGACTTCGGCTGCACGAAGCGATAGGTGTCGACGTTGTTGAAGCTGTAGAGCACGGCGCCCTGCTGGTCGCCGATCGCCTCGCCGGGGAAGTGCACCCAACCCTCCCACTCCCCGGTGTCGTAGGCCTCGAGGAGGTACGGGTAGACGAGCACGGCGTAGGCGGCGCCGTTGTAGAAGATCTCCTGCATGCGCTGGATCAGCGGGATGCGCGCCGCCGGGTCGATCGTGCGCTTCTGCTGCTCGTTGAGCGCCGTGTACTCCTCGTCCGTCCAGAGGCAGTCGTTCCAGCCTTCGATCTGCGCCGGGGTGTAGATGTCGACGATGAAGTTCGGGTCGACGTCCTGGGTCCAGTACCAGATGAACAGGTCCCAGTTGGGCGTGTAGGTGTCGCCCGTGTACTCGTACTGGTAGTTGATCAGGGTGCCGGCGTCGACCACCTCGTAGTCGAGCTCGACGCCGATGTCCTTCAGCCAGCCGACGATGAGCTTGCCGGCCGTCTGGTTCATGACCGCGTCCGTGGTCGCGTTGAAGCGCAGGACGAGCTTCTCGCCGTCCTTGGTCTCGCGGTAGCCGTCGCCGTCGACGTCCTCGTACCCCGCGTCGTCGAGCAGGGCGTTGGCCCTCTCGGGGTCGTAGCCGAAGGCGGACTCCGCCGGCGGCTCCCAGTGGTACGGCGTGTACGGAGGCAGGATGGTCGATCCGACCGTGGCGTAGCCCTGGAAGGCGAGCTCGGCGACCTTCTCGCGGTCGACCGCCCAGTTCACGGCCTGGCGGAACTGCGGGTCGAGCAGCACCGGGTTGCCCTTCGAGTCGGGGCTGTCGTAGCAGTTCATGGCGAGCTCGATGAACTGCCAGGAGGTCGCCTCGTTGGCCTCGATCCCGGGCGTCTCCTGCAGGCCGGCGAAGCGCGCCACCGGGACGTCGATGGCACCGTCGATCGTCCCCAGCTCGAGGTCGGTCACCATGGTGTCGGGGTTCGTGTACACCTGGAAGATGAGCTCGTCGATCTTGGGCGCGCCGCCCCAGTAGCCCTCGTTCGGCTCGAGGCGGATGAACTTGCCCCGCACCCACTCGACGGTCTGGAAGGGCCCCGAGCCGACGATCGGCGGGTCGTTCTGGTAGTTGCCGGCCGCGTCCTTGCCGTCGACCTTGGACCAGATGTGCTCGGGCAGGATCGGCACCAGCATGCGCAGCATGTTGGCCTTGGGGCCGTCGGTGGTCACGACCACGGTCGTGTCGTCGACGGCCTGCGCGTCGAGGATGCCGTCGGTGTAGGTGGCCAGGTTGAGCAGCTCGTTGTCGCGGATGTAGTTCAGGGTGAAGGCGACGTCGCTCGCCGTGACGGGCTCGCCGTCGTGCCAGGTCGCGCCCTCGCGGATGGTGAAGGTCCACTCGGTGCCGTCGTCGGAGACCTCCCACGCGGTGGCGAGCTCGGGCCGCGGCTCCATGGTCTTGTCGTCGAACCCCACGAGGAGGTCGTAGTTCAGCTTCCAGATCTGGTACGAGCTGCCCTGGATGCCGACGAAGGGGTTGAGGTTGTCGGGCTCGGTCAGCCAGCCGATGCGCAGGGTGACCTTCTCGTCGGGCGGCGGGCTCGACTCGCCGGCGGCCACGCCGGCGAGGGCCAGCGCCGCCACGGCGACGAGCATGATGACCGCAACGAGACGGGACGATCTGGGGACGGCGGGGCTCCGCACCTTCATCGACGTTCCTTTCGCTGGTCGTCGCGAGGTCGTCAGCCGGCGCCGACGCACGGGGAGCGCAGGGTGCGCGCGCCGCGGCGCTGCTCGACGACCTCCCTACCGAGGCCGTCGGGCGCAGACCGCCGCAGGCCCCGTGAGACCACCTGCGCCCTCCCGCGAGCGGAAGCTCCGGGTATGGCCGCATCGTACAGGCGACGGCCGCGCGGTCAAGGGGGCGAGGCGGCCGTCGGGCCGCACCCCGCCGCTCCGA
Organism: Thermoleophilia bacterium; assembly: GCA_035464075.1. Classification (GTDB taxonomy): domain Bacteria; phylum Actinomycetota; class Thermoleophilia; order UBA2241; family UBA2241; genus UBA2241. Next base: position 5,756 of record DATHSP010000017.1, read on the forward strand.
AGCCCTCCGCCCCTTGAGGCCCGGCCGGCCTGACGCCCTGCCAGCTCGCCGGCGTCAGTCGACGACCTGCAGCTCCTTCGGGTACTGCGTGAGACGCTCGCAGCCATCCTGGGTGACGACGACGGTGTCCTCGATGCGCACGCCCGCCTCGCCCTCGAGGTAGATCCCGGGCTCGACCGTGCAGACCATACCGGCCTCGAGCCGGTCCCCGCGCAGGCTGCCGAGGAACGGCGCCTCGTGCACCTCGAGCCCGACGCCGTGCCCCGTGCCGTGGCCGAACTGCTCGCCGTAGCCCGCCGCCTTGATGACGGCGCGGGCGGCCGCGTCGACGTGGTCGCGGCCGTGCGCGCCGTGCCGCACGGCGGCCACCCCGGCGAGCTGTGCCTTGAAGACGATGTCGTAGAGCGCGCGATGCGCCTTCGAGACGCGCCCGGCGGCGAAGGTGCGCGTGATGTCGGAGCAGTAGCCGTCGAAGCGGGCCCCGGTGTCGATGACGACCAGATCGCCCGCCTTGATGCGCCGCGCACCGGGGATCGCGTGGCCCTGGGCGCCGTGGTCGCCGGCGGCGACGATGGCCTCGAACGACTCGCCTTCGGCGCCGCGGGCGTGATACTCCTCGAGCAGGCGCCAGGCGACCTCGGTCTCGGTGCGGCCGACGAGGCCCTCGGCGACGACCACGCCGAGGGCGAGGTCGACGAGGGCCGCGGCGGCGGCGATCGCCTCGAGCTCGACCGGCTCCTTGACCATGCGCAGGCGCGTCACGTGCCGGCGGACGTCGCGCAAGCGGCCACCGTGCGCGCGACGCAGACCGCGGAAGTCGGCGTGGGTCATGGCGCCGGCCTGGTAGCCGAGCGTGAAGCCCTCGCCCAGACGCTCGGCCGCCGCCTTGACGCTGTCCTCGAGCAGGTCCGTGCCACGGTGCTCGACGAGCTCGTAGTCGGCCACCTCCTCGTGCACCTGCTCGTAGAAGCGCGAGTCGGTCACGATCAGGGCTGTGCCGGCGCCGACCACCAGGGTCGCATCCTCGCCGCGGAAACCGGACAGGTAACGCACGTCGTGGCCGTCGGTCACCAGCACGGCGTCGAGCCCGCGCTCGTCGAGCAGCGTGCGGCAGCGCGCGAGGCGTCCGGCGTAGTCGGCCTTGGCGGTCGTCATGGGTCCTCCTCGTCATCGCCCTGGTCCGCGGCCAGCAGCTCGGCGAGCCGGTCGACCGCCTCGAGATAGCCGTCGATGCCCTTTCCGGAGACGCGTACGGCAGCGAGGTCGGCGATCACCGAGGTCCGTCTCCACTCCTCCCTCTCGGCGATCGCCGAGAGGTGGACCTCGGCCACTGGGCAGGGCACGAGCTCGAGCGCGTCGCGGATCGCGTAGCTGTAGTGCGTCCATGCTCCGGGGTTGATGATGACCGCGTCCCCGCCGCCGACGGCGACCTCGTGCAGTTGCTCGATGAACTCGCCCTCGAAGTTGGTCTGGAAGGCGCGCACCTCGAACCCGCGGCTCTCGGCGTGACGTGTCACGCGCCGTTCGAGCTGCATCAGCGTCTCGCTGCCGTAGAGCGCCGGGTCACGGCGGCCCAGCATGTCCAGGTTCGCTCCGTGGAGCAGCCAGAGGACCTTCACCCCGCCGTCAGCCACGCCACCACCTCCCGTTCGAGCACGGGCGGCACGTGCACGCCGGTGCGCGGCCTCCCGAGCGCCTCGAGCAGCACGTACTCCACACCCTCCGGACCCGACTTCTTGTCCCTGCGCACGAGGTCGACGACGGCACCGGCGTCGATGCCGCCGGCCCGGCGCGGCAGGCCGAGAGCGTCGAGCAGCGCCGCGCCCCTCGTGGCCTCGGCCTCGGTGAGCCCGCGGAGCGCGACCGAGAGCCGCAGCGCGGCGCGCAGCCCGAGGGAGACCGCCTCGCCGTGCGTGAAGCGCGCGAAGCCGCCGGCCGCCTCGACGGCGTGGCCGATCGTGTGCCC
>DATHSP010000018.1:0-1750 GCA_035464075.1 Thermoleophilia bacterium
GAGCTCGTCGAGCGGGCCGTCGCCGCGGCGCCGCGCGACGTGCTGCTGGCCGCCCGCGACGGCGAGCACGACGCCCTGCTCGACCGCTCGCGCACCTTCGTGGGCCACGACGGCATGGGCGCGATGACGATGGACCACCGCACCGGCGAGCGGCGGCCGTCGACCGGCCGGGACCTCTACGAAGCCTGCGTCGTCGCCGACGCCCTCGACGAGCTCGGCTTCTGCTGGTACGTGGCGACGCCCAGCGACGCCGTGCCCGCCGTGCAGTCGCTGCAGGGCATCGTCACCATGCTGCGCGGCTCGGGCAAGCACGCGCAGGGCGACCTCAGCGACCCGCGGCTCGTGCCGTACGCGCTCGAGGCGGCGGCGGCGGCGAGCCCCGGCGGCGTGTGGGACCCGGCGAGACCGGTCTTCTCGATCGTCTACTGCCCGGTCTCGCCGCTGCAGCACGACGCCGAGGCCCTCGACGCCGCGATGCTGCTCGCCCAGCAGGGCGTGCCGGTCGTCGTCTACAGCCTCGCCCTCGCGGGGGCGACGGCGCCGGTCACCCTCGCCGGCACCCTCGTGCAGACCAACGCCGAGGTCCTCAGCGGTCTGGTCGCCCTGCAGCTCGCGGCGCCGGGCAGCCCCTTCGTCTACGTCGGCAACTCGAGCATCATGGACATGAAGAGCTGCACCTACGGTGCCTGCGGGCCCGAGGCCCTGCTCTTCAACCTCGCTCTTACGGAGATGGGGCACCGCTACGGCTTCCCCGTGCTCTCCGGCGGTCTGTCGAGCGACGCCAAGGAGCTCTGCATGCAGTCGGGCTACGAGGGCGGCACGATGGCGCTCCTCAGCACGCTGGCGCACGCCGACCTCTTCGTCGGCGTCGGCATGCTCGACTCCGCGCAGTTCCTCTACCTGCCGAAGATGGTGCTCGACGCCGAGGTCGTCGCCCAGTGCGCCCACGTGGCGCGCGGGGTGCAGCTCGACGACGAGCGCGTGATGCTCGACGTGTCGGCACGGCTCGGTCCCGGCGGGCACTTCCTCGGCGCCCGTGAGACGCGGTCCTTCCTGCGCCGGGGGGAGCACTACCAGCTCAAGGTCTTCCAGCGCGGCTCGTACGAGGCGTGGCGGGCGCACCCCGTCCCCGAGGCCGAACGGGCGGCGGCCGTGGTCGACGAGATCCTCGCCACCCACCGGCCGCCGGCGTTGCCCCCGGGCGCCGAGGAGCGTATGGCCGCCGCCGTGGCCGCCGCCGCGGAGGGGCGCGGCTAGAGCACGCCCTCGAGCACGGCGAGCATCACGCCGGCCAGCGTGACCAGCGCGGCGACGACCAGCCGTGCACGCACCCGCTCGCCGAGGGCGACGAAGCCGAAAGCGATGGCGAAGACCGGCGTCGTCGCCATGATGAGCATGGTGAGCACGGGGCCGATGTGCTGGACGCAGAGGTAGAAGAGCACGGTCACGAAGGTCTCGAGCACCCCGGTGACGGCGATCAGCCGCACGGCGGTGCGCCGCTGCCCGGGCGGCAGGGTGTGGGGCGTCAGCGGCGTGCGGCGCACGAGGATGATCGCTCCGAGGAACGCCATGCCGAGCAGCTGACTCTCGATCATCATCGTCGCCGTGACGCGGCCGTAGGACTGACTCGCGAGGTCGATGAGGATGGGGCCGAGGCCCCAGCCGGCGGCGGTGACGAGCGAGAGGACGACGACCACGGCGCGCGGGGTGGCCGCGCCGCCGGCGGCCGCCGGCGGCGCGGCCACCCCGC
>DATHSP010000019.1:0-3090 GCA_035464075.1 Thermoleophilia bacterium
GAGTCGATCCTGCGCGTCCCCGGGCGCCTCAACGACGGCCAGGCCGCCGTCGTCGCCGAACACACGGTGATCGGCGAGAGCATCGTCTCGCGCATCGACTACCTGCGGCCGCTGGGGCCGGTCATCCGCGCCGCACACGAGCGCTGGGACGGGCACGGGTACCCGGACCGCCTGCACGGGGAGGACATCCCGCTCACGGCGCGCATCGTCTTCGCCTGCGATGCCTACCACGCCATGACCTCGGACAGGCCCTACCGGAAGGCGTTGTCGCACGACGCCGCGCTGACGGAGCTCTGCGACAACGCCGGCGGTCAGTTCGACCCGGCCGTCGTGGAGGCGTTCGTCGCCGCCCGCGACGCGATCGAGCGGCTGTTCGCCGCAGGCGCTCGTGGCGGCGAGCGGATCGACCGCGTGCTCGCCACCGTGCTCTTCACCGACATCGTCGACTCGACCGTCAGGGCGGCGGCGATGGGCGACGCCGCCTGGCACGAGCTGCTCGAGCGGCACCACGCCACGGTCCGCGCGTTGCTCAAGCGTTACCGGGGCAGCGAGGTCGACACGGCGGGCGACGGCTTCCTCGCGACGTTCGACGGGGCGGCTCGCGCCGTCGAGTGCGCCGTGACGATCGGGCGCGAGCTGGCGCCGCTCGGGCTGGAGGTCAGGGCGGGCTGTCACACCGGCGAGATCGAGGTGGGGGGCGCCGAGGTGGGCGGCATCGCCGTCCACATCGGCGCCCGCGTCGCCGCCCTCGCCGGGCCCGGTGAGGTCCTCGTCTCGAGCACGGTCAAGGACCTCGTCGCCGGCTCCGGGCTCGCCTTCGACGAGCGCGGCGAGCACGAGCTGAAGGGCGTGCCCGGCACCTGGCGGCTGTACGCCGTGCGGCCCTGAGGGCAGCCGGGGGAAGACCGATCTCTCGGCCCGGGCCCCACAGCCTGCGCCTCGACTATGGCCGGGCTCGTCGCGTGAGCGTAGGATGGTTTCGGCGAGCGTTGGCCACGGTGCTCGCGGCACACATGGGCCATGGGGAATCTCGGACAAAGGGGAGACGATGATTCGTCCTCGCGCACGACGCCACGCCCACGTACGTACCGTCGCGCTGCTCACGATCATGGCGGCGGTGCTGGCCGCAGGGCTCTTCGCCGCCACGACGCTCCTCGCGGAGGAGGCGGTCCCCAGCGTCGACGGGGTCGCCTCGTCGAGTCACCCGAACCCGACCCGCTGGTACAACGATCCCTACCCCGCCTTCCACTGGCTGCCGTGCTCGGGCGTCGACGGCTACTCCTGGTCGTTGACCAGGGTGGCGACCTCCCAGCCCGACGGGTTGCTCGAGGCCTTCGCGTTCCCGAGCTACGGCCTCGGCCCCGTCGAGTACTCCACAGGCGCCGGTCCGTCGGGGGTCGCGATCGGCGACCTCGACGGAGACGGCTTCAATGATCTGGTCGTCGCCAACCGCTCGACCGCCACAGTGAGCGTCCGGCTCGGAGTCGGCGACGGCTCGCTGGGGCCGGAGGCACAGATCGCGGCCGGCTGGGAACCGACCGGCATCGCCCTGGCCGACCTCGATGGCGACGCCGACCTCGACGTCGTGACGACGGACTACTGGCGGGGCGCGGTCTGCGTCCTGCTCGGCAATGGCGACGGCACCTTCGCGCCGTGGGTGGACTACGCGGCGGGAGCGTCTCCTCACCGGTTCGACGTGGGGGATGTCGACCGGGACGGCGTCCTCGATATCGTCGTGGCCAACCAAGGGGCCGCGAGCATCGGGGTGCTGCTCGGCATCGGCGGCGGCAGCTTCGCGACAGCCACCCACTACCCGACGGGATCCTGGCCCTCCGACGTCCGCCTCGCCGATCTCGACGGGGATCAAGACCTGGACGCGGTGACCGCGAACTTCATGGGCAACAGCGTCAGTGTCCTGCTCGGCATCGGCGACGGCACGTTCGGAGCTGCGACCGACCACGCCGCCGGCCTGGGGACGCACGGCATCGCCCTCGTCGACCTCGACGCCGACGGCGACGTCGACGCCGTCACCGCGAACTACGAAGGTAGTGTCAGCGTTCTGCCGGGGGACGGCGCAGGGGGCCTCGCGGCCGCCACCACCTACGAGGCCGGCTCCGGCCCTAACGCGGTGGCGGCCGGTGACGTGAACGGCGACGGCGCGCCCGACGTCGTCACGGCCAACATGGAAGACGATACGCTGAGCGTCCTGCTCGGCCGCGGTGACGGCGCGCTCCTGCCGAGGACCGACTACCCGACGGGAGACGGGCCTTGCGCCGTCGCCCTCGGCGACTTCGACGGTGACCAGAAGCAGGACGTCGCGGCGGCGGACTACGACGGCGATGCCGCGAGCGTGCTCCTCAACACCGTCTCCGACACGGTCGCCACGTTCGGCCCTCGGAGCGACGGCACCTGGTACTTCCACGTCCGCGCCGCGTCTGACTTGATGGGTGCGACCACCACGCTGCCGGTCAACATCGACACCACCCGCCCCGCGACCAAGGCGCCCGCTTCGACGACGGTGAAGCGCTACGCCACGGCGGCCCTGAAGTACCGCGTGAACGACGCGCGTCCCGGTTCCCCCACAGCCACCGTCACCATCAAGATCAAGAACAGCAAGGGTGTCGTCGTCAAGACGCTGAACCCTGGCGTCAAGGCGGTCAACACGACCTATCTCGCCAAGTTCGTCTGCAAGCTCGCGGTCGGCCCCTACCGCTACTACGTCTACGGCAAGGACCAGGCCGGCAACACGCAGATCACGATCGGCAGCAACAAGCTGGTCGTGAAGTAGGGAAGGCCGGCGAGGCCCGCAGCCCGCCAGCCCGAAGCCCGCGAGGCGGGCGACTGGGGAAGGCCGGGCACACGTTCAGCCGCATGGGCCGGGAGACCGAGGCGGATGGCGGGGGCGCGGCGACGGCCGCGCCCCCGCCATCCGCCTGCGCGCCCCCGAGCCCCGGTGCCGCGACCGGCCGCGCGAGTGGCCGGGCGGCCCTCCGGCGAACGTCAACGCTCTCGCGCCGTTGTCATCTTGACCACTTCTGGTCATACTGTGACCATGGAGCGCGTGACGGTCGCCGAGCTCAAATCCAGGCT
>DATHSP010000020.1:0-2626 GCA_035464075.1 Thermoleophilia bacterium
CCGCCCGCGGCCACACGCCAGAGAGATGACCACACCGGCCGCCGGCCGGCCAGGCCTCAAGCCGACTCTTCGTCCAGCTCGAGCTCGGACTTGTCGGCCTCGGTGACCTGCGTCGGGTCGATGCCCTTCTCGATCGTCTCGCGGGTGATGACGCACTTGCGCACGTCGGTGCGCGAGGGCAGGTCGAACATCACGCCCATCAGCGACTCCTCGATGATGGTGCGCAGCCCGCGCGCCCCGGTGCCCCGATCGAGTGCCTTGACGGCGATCGCGTTCATCGCCTCGTCGGCGAAGACGAGCTCGACGCCGTCGAGCGAGAAGAACTTCTGGTACTGCTTGACGAGCGCGTTCTTGGGCTCGGTCAGGATGCGCACGAGGTCGCCCTCGTCGAGGTTGTGCACCGCGCTCACCACCGGGAGGCGGCCGATGAACTCGGGGATGAGGCCGAAGTTGAGCAGGTCCTCGGGGAGCACGTGGCCGAAGATCGTGCCCGGGTCTTTGTCGGCCTTGCTGGCGATGTCGGCCATGAAGCCCACGCCCTGCCGCCCGATGCGACGCTCGATGATCTTCTCGAGCCCCGAGAAAGCGCCGCCGCAGACGAAGAGCACGTTGGTCGTGTCGATGGTGAGGAACTCCTGGTGGGGGTGCTTGCGCCCGCCCTGCGGGGGGACGCTCGCGACCGTGCCCTCGAGGATCTTGAGCAGCGCCTGCTGCACGCCCTCGCCGGAGACGTCGCGCGTGATCGACGGGTTGTCGGCCTTGCGCGCGATCTTGTCGATCTCGTCGATGTAGATGATGCCGGTCTCGGCGCGCTTGACGTCGAAATCGGCCGCCTGGATGAGCTTGAGGAGGATGTTCTCGACGTCCTCGCCGACGTAGCCGGCCTCGGTCAGGGCGGTCGCGTCGGCGATCGCGAAGGGCACGTTGAGCACGCGGGCGAGGGTCTGGGCGAGCAGGGTCTTGCCGCAGCCGGTCGGCCCGAGCAGAAGGATGTTCGACTTCTGCAGCTCGACGTCGACCTCGCCCCCCGCCACCGCCTGCACGCGCTTGTAGTGGTTGTAGACGGCCACCGACAGCGCACGCTTGGCCTCGTCCTGGCCGACGACGTAGTCGTTCAGGTTGGCGTAGATGTCGCGCGGCTTGGGCAGGGTCGCGAGATCGAGGGTCGCCGGGGCGGCGAGCTCCTCGTCGATGATCTCGTTGCAGAGATCGATGCACTCGTCACAGATGTACACACCGGGGCCGGCGATGAGCTTCTTGACCTGGCGCTGCGACTTGCCGCAGAAGCTGCAGAGCAGCTGGTCGTTGCCGTCGGTGGTTCCTGCCACGTCGTCTCCTCTCGCGATCGTGCGCGGCGCGCGACCCCCCCGCCTCAGCGGTGGGCGATCACGTCGTCGATGATGCCGTAGTCCTTCGCCTCGGCGGCGGTCATGAAGTAGTCGCGCTCGGTGTCCTGGCGCACCTTCTCGAAGCCTTGCCCAGTGTGGTCGGCGAGGATCTCGTCGACACGGCGGCGGAGGTTGAGGACCTCCTTGGCGTGGATCTCGATGTCGGTGGCCTGGCCTTCGTACCCGCCCATGAGCTGGTGGATGAGGACGCGGGCGTTGGGCAGCGCGAAGCGCTTGCCCTTGGCGCCTCCGGCGAGCAGCAGTGCGCCCATGCTCATGGCGCTGCCTACGCAGATGGTCGACACGTCGGGCTTGATGAACTGCATGGTGTCGTAGATGGCGAGACCCGCGTAGACCGAGCCGCCGGGGCTGTTGATGTAGAGGCTGATGTCCTTGTCGGGGTCGTCCGACTCGAGGTGGATCAGCTGGGCGACGATGAGGTTCGCGACCTCGTCGACGACGGGCGTGCCGAGGAACACGACACGCTCGTTGAGGAGCCGCGAGAAGATGTCGAAGGAGCGCTCTCCGCGGCTGGTCTGCTCGATGACGAACGGGACGAGTGGGCTCACGTCCATCCTCTCTTCACGGCGCCGGGGGCGCCGGTCGTTGTCGCTGTCGTGCGGCCGGCTCATTCGCCCTCGGGCTCGCCGGCCTTCTCCGTGGTCGCGGCCGGCGCGTCGCCTTCGGCCTCGCCGGGCGTCTCTTTCGCCGTGGCCGGCGCTTCGTCCTTCGCGGCCTCGGCCACCGGCGCTTCGTCCTCCGCGCCGGCCGCCTCGGCGGCTTCGGCCTCGCCGGCCGCGTCCTCGTCGTCTTCGAGCGCCACTGGGACCGCGCTCTCGGCGATGACGTCGACCGCCTTGGCGATAAGGAGTTCTTCGCGCAGCTGCTCATGCCTGCCCGACTTGTAGACGTCGAGCACCAGCTGGTTGGGGTCGCGCCCGAGCAGCTCCGCGTCGGCCTTGATGCGCTCGCGGATCTCGTCGTCGGAGACCTCGAGGCCCTCGGCCTCGATGACCGCCTCGAGCACCAGACGCCGCTTGATGACGTGCTCGGCGCGCGGCTGCATCTCCTCCTCGACCTCTTTCTGCGTCTTCTGCAGCAGGGCGAGGTACGACTCCATCGTCAAGCCGCGCTCGCCGACCTCCTGCTCGAGGTCATGGAAGAGCTCGTGCGCCTGGCGCTCGATCATCGCCGGCGGGACGGTCACGGTCGCGCGCTGGACGGCGGCGTCGAGGGCG
>DATHSP010000021.1:0-7888 GCA_035464075.1 Thermoleophilia bacterium
GTCCTCGCTGAGCGCGAGGACGACCCCGGGCGCCGCGAAGCACGCCAGGTTGTCGACGTGACCGCTGGTGTTGTCGTGGTCCAACGCGCCGGTCATCCAGAGGACGCGCTCGCCGCCGAGGTGTTCGCAGAGCACGGCCTCGGCCTCACTGCGCGTCAGGCCGGGGTTACGCCGCGGGTCGAGGACGACCTCGGTGGTCGTGAGCAGCGTACCTTCGCCGTCGGTGTGCACGGCGCCGCCCTCGAAGACGAGCGGCGCCTCGATCGCCGGCACGCCGAGGAGCCCGCAGAGGCGACGCGCCATGCGCGCGGTCTCCTCGTACCTGGTGTAGATGCCGCCGTAGGCGTTGAAGCGCCAGCAGATGCCGGCGAGAACGCCTGCGGCGTCGAGGACGAAGGTCGGGGCCGTGTCCCGCGTCCAGCTGTCGTCGGTCGGCAGCGGGACGATCTCGATGCCGGGCCCGAGGGCGCGGCCGGCGTGCCCCGCATGATCAGGCCGGGCGATCATCCGCACCGGCTCGGACTCGGCGATGCGGCGCGCGACGGCGACGTACGTCGCGCGCGCCGCCTCGATGTCCGCCCAGTTCTCCTCGCGGCAGGGCCAGGCCATCCAGCAGGCCGCGTGCCGGTCCCACTCGGCCGGCATGCGGAGCCGGCGCAGGGCCGCGGTGCTCACGCTTGAGGAGTCGGGGTGGGGCACGACCGAAGCATACGCGAAGGTCTGCTCAGAAGGTCGCGGGACGTACTGCTAGAGTACCCGGAGATACGCCGCCGAGAGCTCTGCGACGCGGCGGCGCCGGAGGCGCCGAGACCCGGGAGGAGCGATGGGCCGCATGGGGTGGCAGTTCCCGAGCGCGCGCGCGGTGCGCGTCCTCGACATCGTCATCGTCGTTTACGTCATCTTCTGGGCGGCGCTGGGGATCGCGATCGGTCGCGATATCGCCCAGCAGGTCGACCTGGCCGACCAGGTGGCGCGCGTGGGGGCGACGCTGCGCGCCACCGGCGAGGGCTTCGAGGCTCTATCGGCGATCCCATTCGTCGGAGACGACATCGGCACCGTCGCCGAGCGCGTCGTCACCGCCGGCACCGAGGTCGAGGCGAGCGGCCGGGCGAGTGCCGACGCGGTCGGCGAGATGAGCGTGCTGGTCGCGATCGCCGTGGGTCTGCTCCCGACCCTGGTCCTCGTTCCGCTGTACCTGCCGATGCGCCTCGCGTGGCGCCGCGACGTCGCGGCGGTGCGCGAGGCCCTGCGCAGCGGCGGGCCGACGCCAGCCCTGCAGCGGGTGCTCGCCCTGCGGGCGGTCGTCTCGCTCCCGTACGACCGACTGCACGCCGTCGAGCCCGACGCCTGGGCCGCACTGGAGCGCGGCGACGGTGGCGGGCTGGCCGCGGCAGAGCTCGCGCGCCTCGGGCTCGCCACAGGCGCCCAGACGACAGGCGCCGCGAACGGCGCCAGCGGGAGGGAGTCCTGATGCCGGCGAGTCCGGCCGGGCCCGAACCCGGCGAAGGCGCCGGCCGGGCCCGGCCGGCATCGCGTCCGGTGGGTTCGCGTCTGCCAAGGGTCTGCCGCCTGCGGATCCTCGTCACCGCGCTCATTGCCGTCGCAGCCGCCTTCGCCTCGCTCGGCCTGCCCGCGACGGTCCTGGCCAAGTCGTACACGATGCCGGAGGTCACGATCGAGGCGACGGTGCGCCCCAGCGGCGACATGGTCGTGCGCGAGACCCGATCGTTCGACTTCGACGGCGACTTCAGCTTCGTCTACTGGGACCTCGAGGGGACCGGGTCGTCGGGCATCGAGGTGCGCCGCGTCAGCGGCCCCGAGGGCGAGTACGCCCGCACCGACGACCCGGCGAGCCGCCCGCCGCAGACCTGGTGGGCGGCCGGCGAGGGTGGCGACGACGTGCGCCTCGAAGTGTACTTCCGGCAGGTCGACGCGCTCGTGCCCATCACGATCGAGTACGTCGTCCGCGATGCCGCGACGAAGTGGGAGGACACGGCCGAGCTGTACTGGAAGTTCATCGGCGACGCGTGGGATCACGGCGTCGGCCAGGTGGACATCCGCATCGCGCTGCCTCCCGGTGTCGAGCAGGACGAGGTCCGCGCCTGGGGTCACGGTCCGCTCAACGGCGTCGTGACGCGGGAGCCCGATGGGTCGGTCAGCTTGACGGTCGAGGACCTCCCGGCGTTTCGCTTCGTCGAGGCCCGCATCCTCTTCCCGCGGGAGGCGCTCCCCGATGCGCCGGCGAAGGCGGGGCCGCGCGTGGACGACGTGCTCGCCGAGGAACAGCAGTGGGCCGACGAGGCCAACGCCGAGCGGCGCCTCCTCTGGCTGCGGCGGGCGGCGGGCCTCCTGATCGGCGTCGGCGTCCCGCTCGCCGCGCTCGTCGTCTTCGTCTGGGCGTACCGCCGCTACGGGCGCGAGCACCGGCCGAGCTTCACCGGTGAGTACTATCGAGAGCTCCCCGAGCCCGCTCTGCCGCCGGCGCTCGTCGGCTCGCTCTGGCGCATGGGTGCGGTGAAGGACGAGGACGCGGTCGCGACCCTGATGGACCTGATCGATCGCGGCGTCGTCGAGCTCGAGCGGACCACGACGCAGAAGCGCGGCCTGTTCGGCGCGCGCGACGAGGAGAGCTACCTGCTGAGACTGCGCCCCGAGCGCGGCACTGAGGTGTCCGCCTTCGAGGCGCGACTGCTCGAGGTGCTGTTCGACGTGCTGGCGGAGGGCGACACGCTGGACGTCGGCGAGATGAAGGACCTCGCCAAGAAACGGCGCAGCGAGTTCGCCGCGGCGTGGACGGAGTGGCGCGCCGCGGTGACGAGGGCGGCCGGCGCTCGCGGCCTGCTGGAGAAGAGCAGCACGACGGCCCACGGCTGGACCCTGGCGCTCGGCGGGCTGGCCATCGCGGGCTCGGCCGGTGCAGTCTTCGTCTCGGAGCAGCTGCGGTACGCTGTCGGCGCCGTGGTCGGCGTGGCGATCCTGGTCGGGGCCCGCGCGATCAAGCGGCGCTCCCCCGAGGCGGCGGAGCTGCACGCGAAGTACCGCGGGATCCGCAACTACATGAAGGACTTCGGCCGCATGGGCGAGAAGCCGCCGGACTCCGTCGTGCTCTGGCGGTACTACCTGGTGCTGGCCGTGGTCTTCGGCATCGCCGACCAGGTCGTCGACGACCTCAAACTGGTCGCCCCCGAGGTGCTGCGGGACGACCACCTTGGCTCCACCGCCTTCCTCGTGACGGCGACTCACGGCAGCTCGCCGCTGTCGTCGCTGAGCTCGGGTCTGTCGGGGGCCGTCGCCGCCGGGACCGCCTCGAGCGGCAGCGGCGGGGGCGGCGGGTTCTCCGGCGGCGGCGGAGGCGGGGGCGGCGGCGGCGGCGGCGGGGCCGGCTGAGCGCCGTCCCAGCCCCCTCGACCCGTCTCGTCTCGCAGCAGTCGCGTCGCCTGCACCCGACACGTCGCCCTCCTCCGTCTCGGCGCCCGGGCCTCACCGGTCGCGGGCTCGCCGTTCTCCCGGCGGCCGCGCCGTTTGCCCGCCCCTGGGGGCGGGAAGGTTGCGGCCGCAGGCGAAACGCGAGTCCCCTCGGGCTCCGCACGGCGGCGGTGAAGGCGAGGAGGGATCGATGGCACGTCACGTCCCCGTCAGGTTCCAGGACAAGCTGCGTCTCGTGCAGCGGGCGGTCGATGTCGCCCGCGGGCAAGAGCGCCGGCACTTCGACTTCAGCGACGAGGTCGCTCCGGGAGTGGGGCTCGTTCTCAGCGAGGCCGGCGGTGTGCCGATCGCGCTCTCCCTCTGGAGCTCCCCCACGGACATCGCCGAGCTCTGTGGCGACGCCGCCTACCCAGCGACCTCTGCCCTGCTCGCCATCGACCGCGAGCAGGCTCATGAGCTGGCCGACGCCGGGGTGCTCGTGGATCTCGCCCAGATGACGCGCAGCGAGTCGACGCCGGGGCTCTACTACGCGCTGTTCGACCACGCGAGCCAGCGCCGGCTCCACGAGGTCCTCCACCGACTGATCCCCGCGCTGCCGTCGCATGGCCGTGCCGCCTGAGGCCGCCGCCGCGACGCCGGCGCCCGGGCGACCGTAAGACCGCTGTTACCATGGGTGCCCGCACCTGCGTGCACGACGACGGCGGGGCCGGGTCCGTCGCCCTCTGACGGCCGTGCCCCCTCGAAAGGAGGAGCACAGCACGATGGAAGCCCCCTACCTCAACACCCCCCCGCCGCCGGAGGAGCTCGGCCTGATGACGCGGGGCAACATCGAGGCGGCGCTCGCCGGCGAGAGCCAGGCCTCGCAGAAGTACCTCGCCTTCGCCGCCGTCGCTCACGAGGAAGGCTACCCCAACGTGGCGCGGCTCTTCGAGGCGGTCGCCTACGCCGAGAGCACGCACGCCCGTAACCACCTCAGCGTGCTCGGCCAGATCGGCACGACGGCGGAGAACCTCAAGGCGGCCTGGGGCGGGGAGACCTTCGAGATCGACGAGATGTACCCGGCGTACGCCGCCGTCGCCAAGCTGCAGGGCAACGAGTCGGCACAGCTGACCATCCGCTTCGCCCTCAAGGCGGAGATGGACCACCAGGAGATCTACGACAGCACGCTGAAGGGCGTCGAGGGCAAGAAGGACTTCGACGAGAGCGCCGTCTACGTGTGCCCCGTCTGCGGCCACACGGTGATCGGCCAGCGCCCCGGCTACTGCTCGCAGTGCTACACCGACGGCTCCTACTTCAAGGAGTTCTGATGGACGAGACCTATGAGAAGCGTCTGCCGAAGCCGGAGGACCTCAAGGAGATGACGCGCCAGAGCCTCGCGGCGGCGTTCGCCGGCGAGAGCCAGGCGGCCGAGAAGTACCTGGTCTTCGCCGAGCAGGCCGAGGACGAGGGCCTGCCGCAGATCGCGAAGCTGTTCCGCGCCATCTCGTTCGCCGAGACGCGGCACGCGCGTAACCACCTGCGCGTGATGGGCGGCATCGCGAGCACCGCGGATAACCTGAAGACGGCGTTCGACGGCGAGTCGTTCGAGGTCGACGAGATGTACCCGGCGTACCAGGAGATCGCGGTCACGCAGGAGAACGCCCAGGCCAAGCGCAGTATCAGGTTCGCGCTCAAGGCCGAGGTCGACCACAAGCGCATGTACAGCGAGGCGCGTGAGCACGCGCTCAAGGGCGAGGACGTCGCCGACGAGCCCGTGAGCGTCTGCGTCATCTGCGGGCACACGGTGATCGGCGACGTGCCCGACAAGTGCCCCGTGTGCGCGGCGGCGAAGGAGCACTACAGGACGTTCTGAGGACGGCGGGGCGTCAGGCGGGGGCGGGCGGCGCGGGTGCGCCGCCCGCCCCCGCCGCGTCACGGGCGGTCGGCGGCGCGGGCGCGCCGCCCGCCCCCGCACTCGGACGACTGCTTCCACACGGCTCCGTGGGTCGTGGTGCGCCCGGACGGGAACGCTTTCGAGTACACGACGACACAGTCCCATCGGGAGCGAATGATGAAGACACTCACGATCCGTACGCGAGCGCTGGGCTTGGCGCTGGTCGCCCTCTCGGCTCTCGTGCTGACCGCGTGCGGGGGCGACTCCGGCGGCTACGGTGCCGGCGGCGGCTACGGCAGTGCCGGGGAGACGGCGACGCCGAGCCAGACGCCCACGCTCGTCGGGACGGGCGACGCAGTCGCCATCAGCGGCTTCGCCTTCTCGCCCGCCAGCCTCGCCGTCGAGGCGGGGACGACCGTCACGTGGACGAACGACGACGGCGCTCCGCACACGGTGACCTCGACCGACGGGCCGGGCACGTCCTCCGCGACGACCTCGACCTTCGCCAGCGGGACCCTGCAGCGCGGCGACTCCTTCAGTCACACGTTCGAGGAGCCCGGCACGTACTACTACGCGTGCACGCTCCATGCGGAGCAGGAGTCGATGCACGCCGAGGTGGTCGTCCGCTGAGGGGCGACGGCCTTTGATAGACTCACGGGCGCAATCCGGAGGCCGGCTGCGCGCCGGCAGGAGGTCCTCGTGGGCTACGACTTCGGCGTCGGCCGTCAAGCGCCGGCCCTCGCGCTCGCCGCGCTCGACGGCACCGTCATCGACCTGCGCGAGTACCGGGGCGACTGGTTCCCGGTGCTGGTCTTCTTCTCCGCCGACTCAGCCGCGGCGCCGGCGCAGCTCAAGGCGCTGGCGCGGCAGGCGTCCGGCTTCTGGGGCCTGCGCGGCCAGCTCGTCGGCGTCACCGGCGCCGACCCCGCCGACCCGGAGGCGTTCGCGGCGGCCGTCGAGGGTCTGCCGTTCCCCGTCGTGCGCGACGACGGCTCAGCCGCCGCCGGCTACGGGGCCGCTCGCGCCGTCGCCGGCCAGGCGCCGCCGCTCGCCGTCATCGTCGACCGCGCCGGCAAGGTCGTCTGGATGGGCGAGGGCGACGACGACCTCAAACCGGCGGCGCTGCTCGACGCCTTGCGCGCGACCGCGCGCTGATCGCGGTCCGCGGCCCGGGCGCGGCCGACGGACGCACGTCCCGACGCTGTCAGCTCTGAGCACGCCTGCCGCCCGTCTCTCCGTGTCGTTCCGCCCCGTCGCGGGAAAACGCTAGACACGATGCCATCGAAGGAGCGGGCGGGATGATCATCGGGCAGACAATGTTCAGCGTGCGCAAGGGCACCGAGCACCGCAGCGACCGGGCCCTGCGCGAGCTCTCCAGTCTTCAGCGCCAGGCGCCGGGCCACCTCGGTCACCGCGTCCTGCGTTCGTTCGGCATGTCGCCGCTGGCCAGCGCCCTGTGTGACGAGGGGCGCGAGGCGGCGCTCGGCGACGTGCACTTCGTCTTCGAGAGCGAGTGGGAGTCGCTCGAGGCCCACGATGCCTTCTTCAGCAGCGACGGCGTGCAACGGTGTTACGAGACCCTGCAGTCGATCCTCACGACCGGGCCGTTCGAGGTCCTGTACGAGGCCGTCGAGACGTCCGAAGCGAGCGAGGTCGCGTACTGACGCGGGCTTGGACCGGGGGTCAGGCGACCGGTCCGCCTCCGCCGGAGTGACGAGCGGGCACATGGACGCGGCCCGCCGCTCGCGCTATGGCGCAGAGCGGGCCGTGGTCAGTCCCTGGCCGTGATACCGATCCTGAGGTCGTTCACGTTGGTCCCGGTCGGTCCGGTGACGACGAGGTCGCCGAGCGCTCGCAGGGCGGGGCCGGCGCGGTGGGCGGCGAGGGCGGCGGGCAGGTCACTGCCCGCCGCCCTCGCCGCCTCCGCCGTCAGGTCATCCACCAGGCCGCCGGCGGCCTCGGTCGGCCCGTCGCTGCCGTCCGAGTCGAGGCAGAGCAGACAGGCGGGAGGGCCGCCCTCCAGCGCCAGGGCGCCGGCCAGTGCGGCCTCCTGGCTCGGGCCGCCCATCGGGGCCTCCTGGCCCGGGGCGCCCAGGGCGGCCTCCTGACTCGGGCCGCCCGTTGCGGTCTCTTCCGCCGGCCCTGCCGACCGACCGGTCTCACCGTCTATGGTCACCGTCGTCTCGCCGCCGGCGATCAACGCGGCGCCCGCGCCGGCCACGCGCAGCCGATCGGCCATCCACCGCCCGGCCGCGGCGCTCTCGCCCTCGAGCTCCAGCGTGAGCACCGCGGCGCGGTAGCCCAGGGCGCGTGCGGCCGCCGCGGCCGCCTCGCACATGACCGCGGAGGTGGCGACGATGTGGTCGTGGACGCAGGGCAGGTCCTTGACGGGCTCGGCCGCAGGGTCGGCGCGGCGCAGGTGCGCCGCGACGGCCGCCGGCAGCCGCTCCCAGAGTCCGGCGGCGTCGCACGCGGCGGCCGCGTCGGCGAACGTCGAGCGGTCGGCGGCCGTCAGGTCGGTGAAGTAGTCGGGCGGGTCGCCGACGACGTCCGACGCGGTGAGGTTCACGATCTCGCAGCCGCAGGCGG
>DATHSP010000022.1:0-2807 GCA_035464075.1 Thermoleophilia bacterium
CTCGGCCTTCTGGGCCATCAGCCCGACGTTGGGCACGCTGCCCATGGTGCGCGGGTCGAAGGCGCCGTGGGCCTTGCAGTCGTCGATGACCGCCTGGTAGACGCCCGCGTAGCTGCCGTCGGGGATGACGAACTTGGTGTCGTGCTCCTCGCCGTCGGGACCCCACATGCGACCCGAGGCGCGGATGGCGGCGGGCATCGAGGCGTCGATGATCACGTCGGAGGGGACGTGCAGGTTGGTGATGCCCTTGTCGGAGTTGACCATCGCCAGCGCCGGGCGACGCTCGTAGGTCGCCGCGATGTCGTGCTCGATCACGACCCGCTCGGCCTCGGGCAGCGTCTGGAGCTTGGCGTGGAGGTCGGCGAGCCCGTCGTTGGGGTTGACCCCCAGACGCGCGAAGGTCGCCGCGTGCTTCTCGAACACGTCCGCGAAGAACACCGACACGGCGTGGCCGAAGAAGATCGGGTCGGAGACCTTCATCATCGTCGCCTTGAGGTGCAGCGAGAACAGCACGCCCTGCGCCTTGGCATCGTCGATCTGCTCGGCGAGGAAGGCGCGCAGCGCGCGCCGGCTCATGAAGCTGGCATCGATGACGTCGCCCTCGCGCAGCGGGACGCGGGCCTTCAGCACCGTCACGCGGCCCTCGCGGTCCACGTGCTCGATGCGCGCGTCGCCGGCCTCGGCCTCGGTCACCGTGTGGGACATCTCGTTGCTGCGCAGGTCGCCGGCCGTCATGTGCGCCACGTGCGACCTCGAGTCGGCGCTCCAGGCGCCCATCGGGTGCGGGTGCTTGCGCGCGTACGCCTTGACCGACGCCGGCGCGCGGCGGTCGGAGTTCCCCTCGCGCAGCACCGGGTTGACGGCGCTGCCCTTCACCCGGTCGTAGCGACCGCGGACGTCGCGCTCGGCGTCGCTGGCGGGCTCGTCGGGGTAGTCGGGCAGCGGGTAGCCCTTGGCCTGCAGCTCGCGGATCGCGGCCTTGAGCTGCGGCACGGAGGCGCTGATGTTGGGCAGCTTGATGATGTTCGCCTCGGGCGTCTTCGCGAGGTCGCCGAGGTAGGCGAGGTCGTCCGAGACCCGCTGCTCCTCCCCGAGGAGGTCGGGGAACTGCGCGAGGATGCGGCCGGCCAACGAGATGTCGCGCCGCTCGACGGCGACCCCTGCCGCGGCAGCGAAGGCCTCGATCACGGGCAGCAGCGAGTAGGTCGCCAGCGCGGGGGCCTCGTCGACCTGCGTGTAGACGATCTTGGGGCTCGTGGGTCGGTCCATGGCCAGGGCTCCTTCAGTCGAGCATGTAGGCGATGTCGTCCCATGGGTGCCGGTACAGGCCCTGCTTGAGACGCTTCTGGTCGAGGTGGTGGCCGATGAGGCCGATCGTCCGGCCGAGCACGAACAGCCCGTTGAGCGCGCCGAGGGCGACGTACTGGTCCGCCTCCTCGCGCGGCATCTCCGAGCGGAGCATGTCGGCGAAGGCGATCCCGATGGCGCCGTCGACGTTGAGGATGAGGTTGTTGCGCTTCGCCGTGGTGATCTTCTCCACCTCGAGAGCGTACGTCAGGAGCGCGGACGACCGGAAGTGCTCGAGCGCGTACGCCTTGATGATGGTGACGCGCAGGTCGGGGTTGTGCACGCTCTTCACGCGGTGGCCGATGCCCTGGATGTTGACGTTCTTGCGCTTCATCTCGTCGACGAACGCCTGTGGCGTAAGGCCGCGGTCGTAGGCGTCCGAGAACATCTGGGCCGCGCCGTCGACCGCGCCCCCGAAGCGCGGGCCGATCGTGAGCATGCCGCTGACGATGGACGACACCAGGTCCTTGCCGGCGCGGGTGGCGACGATCGTGTTGTGGGCGCCGGACACGGCGGGACCGTGGTCGGCGGTCACCATCAGCGCCATCTCGATGAACTTGGTGGCGTAGGCGGGCAGCAGCCGCTTGAACCACAGCACGCTCAGGACGCCGCCGACGCCGAGCTCGCGCTCGAAGACCTGCGTGATCGGCAGGTCGCCGTACATCAGCTCCTCGCCACGATCGTCGGAGATCGTGCTGATGAAGCTGGCAGGCTTGCGGATGACGCCTTCCTTGACGGCCTTGGCGAAATCGAGCGGGATCGTCGGCGCGTCGGGCTCCGGCGCGGGCACGATGGTGCCGTCGGCCACGAGCCGCTCGTAGGTCTCGCGGATCTTGTCGCCGTAGTCGTCGTAGGAGTCCGGCACGATCGCACCGGCGGCGCGCAGGGCGGCGTTCTTGGCGTCGGCGCTCTCGCGGTCGCCGCTGACCTTGGCGCCGGCGTGGCCGAACTGCACCTCGGTCTTGAAGGCCTTGGCGCAGGTGCCCGTCACCCACATGACCAGCGGCTTCGTGATGCGGCCCTGCTCGAGGGCCTCCACGACGTCGTACTCGCCGGCGCCCCCGAGCTCGCCGAGGCAGACGAGCAGCTTGATCTCCGGGATCTGCTCGTAGCGCAGCAGGTGGTCGAGCAGGGTCGAGCCGGCGAAGGCGTCGCCGCCGATGGCGATGCCCTCGTAGAGCCCGTCGGTGTTCATCGCGATCGTGGAGTACGCCTCGTTGCTCAGGCCGCCGGACTTGGACACGAAGCCTACCGAGCCCGGGCGGTGCAGCTTCGATTCGACGATGTTCTCGATCGTCCCGCCGGTGTTGCCGATCTTGAAGCAGCCCGCCTTGATGCCGCCGACGGTGGCGGGGCCGATGATCGTCTTGCCGAGGTCACGCGCCTTGGCGGCCATGAGCTTCGAGCGGCGCTCCGGCACGCCCTCGGCGATGACGGCCACGGTGCGGATCTGCGGCAGG
>DATHSP010000023.1:0-1716 GCA_035464075.1 Thermoleophilia bacterium
GGCCGGGCGCGGGAGCGCCCGGCCCCCGCCGCGTCTCGTCTCCGTGACGTCCGGCGGCGGCTCTCGCGCGGCGGCCGGGATGACGTGTCCCGTCAGCCGCCGGCGGCTTCACCTCAGGCGAGCGCCGGTCCGCGAGGCGTCAGGCCGCGGCCGTTCGCGCGGCATCCTCTTCCTCGTACACGAATGCCGCACCCAGTTCGCGGAGCGAGAAGTTGAGGAAGATGCGGTGGCCGTCGAAGTCGAGCACGCGCATGTCGTCGCTCGTCTCCAGGTCGGCGACGATGTCGCGGTAGGTGGAGCCGTACAGGTCCTTGCAGCGGTCGATGGGGATCTCGTAGGCGATGAACTTGCGCAGCCCCTTGGCGCGGAGCTTGGCGACGAGCTCCGGGTGATCGACGGTCGGGTAGGAGCTGAGTATCAGCAACGGACCCGTGCCCGAGAACACGAGCACGCCTCTCATGGTCATCACCCCCTCCCGTGGACGGGCTCGTATCGGAGCGTTCCCGGCCCGGGGGCAGGCGCAACCGTGGCGAGCCCGCCGGGGCTGCGCTTGGCGCCGCAGGGGAGCGGGGAAGAATGGCGAACGAGACGCCGGGCGGCGTCGCCGGCCGTCCGGGCCGGAGTCGCGGGCCGCGCCCCGGCGGCGGTCACCGAGAGCGCCGAAGAAAGGGGTCCCATGACCGAACGCTCCGAGCGCAGGTCGCGTACGCACGTGCAGTACGGCAGACTGATCGCGGTCGCCGTGGTCGTCGTGCTCATCCTGATCTTCGTCTTCCAGAACACCGAGTCGGCCGAGTTCACCTTCCTCTTCTGGAGCTTCTCGCTCTCCCTCTGGCTCATGCTCGTCCTCGTCCTCGCCATCGGGGTCGCCGCGGGCTGGACGCTCTCGGCGTCGCGGCGCCGCCGGCGCTGAGGGGCGAGGGGCGTCGCTTCGTCGCGACAGTCCTCCGCGGCGCCGCGGCTAGCACGGACCGCCGCTTCGGGCCTTCAGACCGGCGAGCTCAGCCTCAGACCGCCGGCCGCAGCCCCCCGCTCCCGCCTTCCCCGCGGCTCATGCGCCGCAGGGCGAACGCCTCGAAGATCGCGAAGACCCCCCAGATCAGCGCGTTGATGCCGAGCATGACGGCCAGGGCGAAGACCGTGAGCCCCGGATACACCAGCGCGACCGCCCCGACGACGGCGATGGCGGCGCCGGCCACGAGCTGCCACACCCACCCCTCGCCGCGGAAGCGCAGGGCCAGCAGCAGGCGCGCCACGCCCCAGACGATGAACGAGACGCCGAGCACCCAGGCGAGCACGCGCAGGGTGGCGCCGGGCCAGGCGAGGGCGGCGATGCCGCCGGCGATGGCGACGATCCCCATGAGGGCGGAGAGCCACCGGGGGTGGATGACCGAGGCGCTGGTCAGGTCGATGATGCCGGCGTACAGCAGGTAGAAGCCGGTCAGCCAGACGAGGGCGGCGAGCCCGGCGAAGATGTTGGTCAGGACGATGACGCCGAAGACGATCGATATCAGGCCGGCGATCAGGTACGCGTACCAGACGCGACCGGCGAGCTGTCGCGCCGAGGCGGCGCCGCCGCGGTCGGTGTCGTTCATAGGGTCCCTCCTGAGCAGTGTTCGGCGTGGTCCCGGTGTCACTACCATCATGGTATCCGCGGCAAACCTCGACACTCGGTGACGGTGTCGGGCCCTCGGTGACGGTGTCGGGCCCTCGGTG
>DATHSP010000024.1:0-6885 GCA_035464075.1 Thermoleophilia bacterium
GGCGCGGCCGGCGTGACGGCGCGCCCCCGCGCACGGGCGCCCCGGGCCCGCATCCATTACACTCTCCACGGGTAGAAAACCTGAGGCAGGGCACGGCGACGCGCCCCCGCCCGGCTTCACTTCCTCCGGAGTCAGGAGTCCATGGCCGCCGAGCGCGCGACGAACCCGACGATCCGCTACGTCGACCCGTTCAGGGACCGTCGCGCCCTCCAGCCGATCTCGGCCGAGGACCGCGCGCTCCTGCGCACAGTCAACCAGAAGATCGCCGCCCGGCCCTCCCTGCGGGCGATCGTCGACTACCTCTTCGAGCACACCCAGGAGCTGATCCCCTGCGACCGCATCGGCCTCGCCTTCGTCGACGAAGCCGGGCAGCGCGTCTCCTCCTACTACAACCGCGCCTCCTACGAGCCGCTCTACATCGACAAGGACTACTCAGAGGACCTCCACGACAGCTCGCTCGCCGCGGTGCTCGAGACCGGGCTGCCGCGCATCATCGGCGACCTCGAGCAGTACCTCGCCGAGCACCCCCGCAGCCGCTCCACGAAGATCCTGCTCAAGGAGGGCGTGCGCTCCAACCTCACCTGCCCGCTCAGCGTCGAGGGGCGCGTCGTCGGCTTCATCTTCCGCAGCTCACGCCAGCGCGACACCTACCACTCGCAGCACATCGAGCTGCAGATGGCGATCACCGAGCGCCTGAGCCAGGCGGTCGAGAAGGCCTGGCGCATCGAGCAGCTCGAGGCGGCGAACCACGCCTACATGCAGATGCTCGCGTTCGTGAGCCACGAGCTCAAGAGCCCGGTCGCCTCCATCGTCACCGACGTGCAGGTGCTGGCCGGCGGCTACCTGGGCGAGCTCGAACCGGCGCAGAAGGCCAAGCTCGAGGGCGTCGTCCACAAGGGCGAGTACCTCCTCAGCCTCGTGCGCGAGTACCTCGACCTGGCCCATGTCGAGGGCACCGACCTCAAGGCCCAGCTCCGACCCGGTGTCGATGTGCGCGCCAAGGTGGTCGACGAGGCGCTCGACATCGTGCGACCGCACCTCGAGGCCAAGAAGATGCGGCTCGTGACCGAACTGCCCGACGAGCCGCCCCTCGTCTGCTGCGACCCCACGCTGCTGCGCATCGTCCTCCTCAACCTTCTCGACAACGCCGTGAAGTACGGTCGCGAGGGCGGCGAGGTCCGCCTGACCCTCGAGGTCGCGTCCTCGCGCCACGTCAAGCCCAAGGCGCTGCGCTTCTCGGTGCGCAACGAGGGGCCCGGCTTCTCCCAGGCCGACCGCAACCGCCTCTTCCGCCGCTTCTCGCGACTCGACGACCCCGACCTGAAGAGCGAGAAGGGCACCGGCGTCGGCCTCTACAGCGCCTGGCGCATCGTCCAGCTCCACCGCGGCCACATCAGCGCCGACTCGAAGAAGGGAGAGTGGGCCCAGTTCTGCGTCGAGATCCCGGCGACGCTCGAGTGCCCTCTCCCTCAAGCGACCAGTACTGGAGACACCCCATGACCGTCACGCAGACCGGCAGCTTCATCGACGAGGCCCGCATCGACGAGGCGCTGGGCGCCGCCGCGACGAAGGATGCGGCCCGCGTACGCGAGGTGCTCGCCAAGGCGCGCGAGCTCGAGGGCCTCGAGATGGAGGACGTCGCCGTGCTCTCGTCCGTCAGCGACCCGGAGCTGCTCGGCGAGCTCTTCGCCACGGCGCGCGACGTCAAGGACGCGATCTACGGCGCGCGCCTCGTGCTCTTCGCCCCTCTCTACGTCTCGAACCTGTGCACCAACGACTGCCTCTACTGTGCCTTCCGCGTGCGCAACAAGGAGCTCAAGCGCCGGGCACTGACGCAGGACGAGATCCGCCGCGAGGTCGAGATCCTCGTCGACCAGGGGCACAAGCGCGTGCTGCTCGTGGCCGGCGAGTCGTACCCGAAGCAGGGCTTCCAGTACGTCCTCGACTCGGTCGCGACGATCTACGACGTCAAGCGCGACAACGGCGAGATCCGCCGCATCAACGTCAACGTCGCCCCGCTCACCGTCGACGAGTTCCGTGCCCTCAAGGCGAGCGGCATCGGGACCTACCAGCTCTTCCAGGAGACCTACCACCGCGAGACCTACGGCGCGGTGCACGTCGGCGGCAAGAAGCGCGACTACGACTGGCGCGTGACCGCCATGCACCGCGCCATGGAGGCGGGCATCGACGACGTCGGCATCGGCGTCCTCTTCGGGCTCTTCGACTGGCGCTTCGAGGTCCTCGCCCTCATGCAGCACATCCGCGAGCTCGAGCGCGCCTACGGGGTCGGGCCGCACACGATCAGCATGCCGCGGCTCGAACCGGCCATCGGCAGCGACATGGCCTGCGAGCCGCCCTTCCCCGTCGACGACGTCGACTTCCGCAAGCTCGTCGCGATCCTGCGGCTCGCCGTCCCGTACACCGGCATGATCATGAGCACCCGCGAGACGCCCAACATCCGCCGCGAGACCTTCGCCCTCGGCGTCAGCCAGATCTCGGCCGGCAGCCGCACGAACCCGGGCGGGTACGTCGAGGACGAGCACTTCGACGAGGCGCAGTTCCAGCTCGGCGACCACCGCGCGCTCGACGAGGTGATCCGCGACGTCGCCGAGCTCGGCTACATCCCGTCCTTCTGCACCGCCTGCTACCGCCTCGGCCGCACGGGGATGGACTTCATGGACCTCGCCAAGCCCGGCGACATCAAGCACCACTGCGACCCGAACGCGCTCTCGACCTTCCTCGAGTACCTGCTCGACTACGGCAGCGAGGCGACGCGCGCGGTCGGCGAGCCGCTGATCGCGCGCACGACGGCCGAGATGGACCCGGTGCGCCGGGCCCACACCGAGAAGATGCTCGCGCAGGTGCGCGCCGGCAAACGCGACGTGCTCTGCTGAGGATAGACTCAGGCCCGACTCAGGACCGAACCGGAGGACCAGGCATGAACGACGACCACGTCATCCTCGGCGTCCACATCACGGACCGGCTGACCGAGGCGGCCGCGGTGCAGAAGGTCTTCACCGAGTTTGGCTGCAACATCAAGACACGCATCGGCCTGCACGACGTCGACGAGAAGGTCTGCTCGCCGAGCGGGGTCGTGCTCCTCGAGTTCTTCGGCAGCGATGAAGAAGCCGCGGCGATGTCCGCGAAGCTCTCCGCCATCGCGGGCGTGCACGTCCAGACGATGGTCTTCCGGCACTGACCCGGGCCGGACGCGGGCAGACGCATGAGAGCAGGCCGACGGCGCCGCGCACGGCAGCCGGCGCGAGACGCGATCGCGAGCGTGACGGCGTGAGCGCCGGTGAGACGCGCATCGAACGCGACCTCCTCGGCGAGGCGCCGGTCCCGGCCGGCGCGCTCTGGGGCGTGCACACAGTGCGGGCGCGCGAGAACTTCGCCCTCGCCGGCCGCCCGGTGCACGCCGAGCTCGTGCACGCCTTCGGCACGGTCAAGCTCGCCTGCGCGCGCACCAACCGCCAGCTCGGCGCCTGGTCCGGCGACGAGCCCAAGGCCGAGGCGATCGAACGTGCCTGCCGCGAGATGGCCGACGGCCTGCTCGACGAGCACGTGATCGTCGACGCCCTGCAGGGCGGCGCCGGCACGAGCACCAACATGAACGTCAACGAGGTGCTTGCCAACCGCGCCCTCGCGATCCTCGGCGAGCCGCCCGGGAGCTACGCCCGCGTCTCGCCGACCGGCGACCTCAACCTCCACCAGTCGACGAACGACGTCTTCCCCACCGCCCTGCGCCTCGCCGCCATCACCCTGCTGCACCGCCTCGAGGACCAGGTCGTCACCCTGCAGGAGGCCTTCCAGGCCAAGGAGCAGGAGTTCGGCCACGTGGTCAAGGTCGCCCGCACCCAGTACCAGGACGCGGTGCTCACGACGCTGGGCCGCGAGATGGGCGCCTACGCCGAGGCCCTCAACCGCGACCGCTGGCGCATCTACAAGTGCGAGGAGCGCCTGCGCGTCGTGAACCTCGGCGGCACCGCCGTCGGCACCGGCTTCGCCGCCCCGCGGCAGTACGTCTTCCGCGTCGTCGACACGCTGCGCGAGCTGACCAGCGTCGGCTTCGCGCGCGCCGAGAACCTGACCGAGGCGACGCAGAACGCCGACGTCTTCCCCGAGGTCTCGGGCATCCTCAAGGCGCACGCCGCGACACTGCTCAAGGTGGCCGGCGACCTGCGCCTGATGAGCTCGGGGCCGGAGGCCGGGCTGGGCGAGATCCGGCTGCCACAGCGGCAGGCCGGATCGAGCATCATGCCCGGCAAGGTCAACCCCGTGATCCCCGAAGCGGTGACGCAGGTCGCCCTCCTCGTCATGAGCTACGACCAGACGATCGCCCTGGCGGCGGGGCTCGGCAGCCTCGAGCTCAACCCGTTCCTGCCGCTGATCGCCGCCTGCCTGCTCGACAGCCTCGAGCTGCTGGCGCGCGCCGATGAGACCCTGCGGCGCCACTGCGTCGAGGGCCTCGAGGCCGACGAGGAGCGCTGCCGCGCCCACGTGCACGCCTCGAGTGCGGCGGCCACCGCGCTGGTGCCCGAGATCGGCTACGAGGCGGCGAGCGACGTCGTGCGCGCCGCCCGCGAGCGCGGCCTCACGATCCGCGAGGTCGTCGTGAGCGACGGCCTGCTGACCGCCGAGCAGTACGACGAGCTGCTCAGCGCCGAGGCCGTCTGTCGCCTCGGCATGCCCGACCGGCTCGGGCGCAGCCTCGAGGGGTAAGAGAGAAGACGCGCCCGGGCGGCGGCGTCGCGCGGCCGGCGGCCGGCGCCGGCCGCCCGCGGCGGGCCCGCAGGGCGTGAGGACGAAGGGAGAGGTCGGCTGATGGGACTCATGGACGCCCCCCGCGGGATGCGCCTTCATATAGGGATCTTCGGCCGCCGCAACGTCGGCAAGTCGAGCCTCCTCAACGCGATCACGCGCCAGGAGGTGTCGATCGTCAGCGACTTCGCCGGCACCACGACCGACCCGGTCGAGAAGCCCATGGAGCTGCTGCCGCTCGGGCCCGTCCTCTTCATCGACACCGCCGGCATCGACGACGTCGGCGTGCTCGGTGAGCTGCGCGCGCGGCGCACGATGCAGGTCTTCGACCGCACCGACCTCGGCGTGCTGGTCACCGAGGCGGGCTCGTGGGGAGAGTTCGAGGACGGGATCCTCGACGAGTTCCAGCAGCGCAAGACACCCATCGTCGTCGTCTACAACAAGATCGACCTGAACCAGCACCCAGCCCCCGTGCCGCGCCTCGAGGAGTTGAAGATCACCCCGGTGCGCACGCAAGCGAGCGAGGGGCGCGGCGTGCTCGACTTCCGCCAGGCCCTGCTCGACGCCGCGCCGCCCGATTTCATCGACAACCCGTCGATCCTCGGCGACCTCGTGCGCTCGGGCGAGATGGCCGTGCTCGTGGTGCCGATCGACAAGGAGGCGCCGCGCGGCCGCCTGATCCTGCCGCAGGTGCAGTCGATCCGCGACCTCATGGACTCGGACGCCATGGCACTCGTCGTCAAGGAGCGCGAGCTCGGGCACGCCCTCGAGCAGCTCAAGCGCCCGCCGCGGCTGGTCGTGACCGACTCGCAGGCCTTCCTCAAGGTCTCGGCCGACACGCCGCGCGACGTACCGATGACGAGCTTCTCGATCCTCTTCGCGCGCTTCAAGGGCGACCTCACGAGCCAGGTCGAGGGGACGCTGGCTGTCGAAGACCTGAAGAGCGGCGCGCGCATCCTCATCGCCGAGGCCTGCAGCCACCACCCCATCGCCGAGGACATCGGCCGCGTCAAGATCCCGCGCTGGCCCACGCAGTACGTGGGCGGCAAGCTGCACATCGAGCACGTGCAGGGTCACGACTTCCCCGACGACCCTTCGGGCTGGGACCTCGTGATCCACTGCGGCGCCTGCACGTTCAACCGCCGGGCGATGCTGGGGCGGATCCTGCGCTGCAAGCAGGCCGGCGTGCCGATCACCAACTACGGCCTCGTCATCGCCTACAGCCTGGGGATCTTCGAGCGCGCCCTGCAGCCGTTCCCGGCGGCGCTCGAGGCGCTGCGCCAGGCGCGCGAGCGCGCCCTCGAGGAGCACGCCGCGCCGCCGGTCACCGCCGGGCTGCCCGACGACGTCGCCGTCGACGAGCTGTGCTAGGCGGTCGTCGTGACCGAGGCGGCCGCGATCCTCGCCTGCCTGGTGCTCGCCGGGCTCGCCGTCTTCCAGACCGCCCTCGCCGCGGGGGCCCCGCTGGGCCGCTTCGCCTGGGGCGGCGCCCACGACGTCCTGCCCCCGCGCCTGCGTGCCGGCAGCGCCGTGGCGGTCGTGCTCTACGTGCTGTTCGCGCTGATCATCCTCGAGACGGCGGGGCTCATCGCCGTGCTGCCCGGCGACGCCCTGGGCCGCGTCGGCATCTGGGCGATCACGGTGTACTTCTTCCTCGGCGCGGCCCTGAACGCGATCTCACGCAGCAAGGCCGAGCGCGCGGTCATGACCCCGACCGCCCTCGCGCTCGGCGTCCTCTGCCTGTTCGTCGCGCTCGGGTGAGGTGCGAACCGTGAGCCCGGACCGCCGTGAGACCCCACCGCTCGGCGTCGCCGACGCTCTCTCACGCGAAGCCATCGAGCACTGGCTGCGCGAGGAGGACGCAGCGCGCCTCGAAGCGCTCTGGCGAGCCGCCGACGATACCCGGCGCGCATACGTCGGCGACGAGGTGCACCTGCGCGGCCTCTGTGAGGTCTCCCACGTCTGCGTGCGCGGCTGCACGTACTGCGGCATCCGGGCGCCCAACCGCGGCGTCCAGCGCTACCGCATGAAGGCGGACGACGTGGTCGCCTGCGCCCGGCAGGCCCGCGAGTTCGGCTACGGCACCATCGTCCTGCAGGCCGGCGAGGACTACGGCATGGCGAC